>PXDI01000094.1 GCA_003565095.1 PVC group bacterium
AGCCAACGGCTACAGAAATCGTACGCGACTCAAGCGCGACCTGTTTTTCCACCTGGGCGGACTTGACCTTTACCCCGCAGGTGTATCATGAAAACACCCCGGAAATCCCGGAAGGACCACAAATAAAGACATGAGCCCTTTGGGAGCAAGAACTGTGGTAACCACTTAATATTGCTCTATATGGCCTCAATTTGTCTTTTGAAGGTTTTCTCTTATTTGAATTTTTCCGTCCGCCGAGCAATCTCAGCGGACGCGATAAAAACGCCCCTATCACGACAAAACTTTTGAGAACCGCTCCAGATATGACCCGTCTCTGCCTGTTTTAGGTCGACAAAGCTCGCGACAAAGCTCGCGACAAAGTTTTTATGGTCTTCAGCCTGCCCTGCGTAGCTCGAAGAGCGAAGCGGGGTCTACAGTCTGCAGTCTGCAGTCTGCAGTCTTCTCCGCCCCCCCCTCCACCCCCGCATCTGGTATAATATTTGCTTTGGCTGCTGTGTTGTGCTATATGTCACAATACATCGGGTTATTCAGCCCTAAATCGCCAAAAAAGGAGACGGGCGTATGCTTGAAGTACGCAATTTGCAAAAGGACTATGGCAGAATCAAGGCGGTACAGGATGTGTCGTTTTCTGTCGCGCGCGGTGAAGTGCTGGGATTTCTGGGCCCCAACGGTGCCGGAAAAACCACCACCATGCGGATGATTACCGGGTTTCTGCCCCCCACAGCCGGAACCGCGCAGGTGTGCGGACATGACATCACCGATAATCCGGTGGAAGCCAAGCGGCAAATGGGTTATCTGCCCGAAAACGCACCCTCATATGAATCCATGACCGTATCCGGCTTTCTCGGCTTCATTGCCGAAATGCGCGGCTTTCGCGGCAAAGACAGCCGCGAACAGGTTGAACGCACGATTGAGCGCTGCCACCTATCCGCGGTAACCCGCCAGTCGGTCGGCACTCTTTCCAAAGGCTACCGCCAGCGCGTATGCTTCGCCCAGGCCATTCTGCACGACCCGCAGGTGCTCATTATGGACGAACCGACCGACGGACTGGATCCCAACCAGAAATTCGTCGTACGCAAAATGATCCAGTCAATGGCCAACGAAAAGGCCATTATCATTTCAACCCACATCCTCGAGGAAGTCGAGGCAGTCTGTTCAAGGGTAATCATCATCAGCCAAGGCAAGATTGTCGCCAACAGCACCCCGGATGAACTCAAGGCGCGCAGCACTACCGGACGGCTGGACGATATCTTCCGCAAACTGACCCTCGGCGAAACAGAGGAGGATCAACCTTAATGAAAACCGCAATATTAAATACATGGACTATTTTCAAGCGTGAATTCAAAGCGTATTTTGAATCGCCGGTCGCATATGTCTTTATGGTGGTGTTTCTGCTGCTGATCGGGTTTCTGACCTTTTCGGTAACAAACTACTATGAACGCATGACCGCCGACCTGCAGCCCTTTTTCTTCTGGTACCCGTGGGTCTTTCTGCTGCTGATTCCGGCAGCAACAATGTCCACCTGGGCCGAAGAACGCCGCCGCGGGACAATCGAGCTGCTGCTGACCATGCCGGTGACGCTGACCCAGGCGATTGTCGGCAAATTTCTGGCGGCATGGCTTTTTATTGTAACCGGGATTGTGCTGACCTTCCCGATCGTCATTACTACCGCATATCTTGGCAATCCCGACTACGGCGTGATTCTATGCGGCTATCTGGGAGCAATTCTGATGGCCGGGGCATATGTCGCTGTCGGTGTGCTGGCTTCATCATTGACCCGTAATCAGGTAATCAGCTTTGTTGTCGCGCTGGTCATGTGCATCCTGCTGCTGTTTGCCGGATGGGAACCCATCACGCGCTTCTTCGTGCGCTGGGCGCCGGCGTGGCTGGTGAGCACCGTGGCCGGACTCAGCTTTATGCCGCATTATGAAGCTTTGCAACGCGGCATAATTGATCTGCGCGATCTGCTTTATTTCGTCAGCGTCATGGTGGTAATGCTTTTCATCACCCATTGCGCCATCAGTAACCGCAAAGCCATTTAATTATCTGGAGGATATTACCATGAAAAAACTGTCTCAACTGCATCGGTCATTCGGAAGCTGGGTCTCCATCCTGGCGCTGATTGCCATTGTCATCTCGGTAAATGCCATCCTGCGTAATTTCCGGCTGCGCGCCGACCTGACCGCCGACCGGCTCTACACTCTGAACGAAGGCACCGTGAATGTCCTGCGCAACCTTTCACGGCCGGTAACGCTGAAGTTCTTTTTCAACCATAGCTCTCCGGCCGTGCCGGTGCATCTGAAAAACTATGCCCGGCGGGTGGAGGATTTATTAAAGGAATATAAACTTTTCGCCGGGGACATGCTGACGCTTGAGTTCCATGATCCCGAACCGGATTCCGATGCCGAGGAATGGGCGCGCCGCTATGGTTTGCAGGGGCAGGCCGTCGAGATGTTCGGCCCGCAGATTTTCTGCGGACTGGTGGCGGTTGCCGGTGATATTGAAGGCGCGCTGCCGTTGCTGGATCCGCAGGCGGAAGAGCTGCTCGAGTACAATATCTCGCGCCTGATTCTGCGGGTGCTCAGTCCGGAACAGCCGGTGGTGGGCGTGCTCAGCGCACTCCCGGTGATGGGACAGCAGCCAGCGCAGTTCCAGATGCCGAATCAGCCGCAAGCAGGCACCCCGCCATGGCTGTTTATCCAGCACTTGCAAAATGATTACAACTTCCGCCGCATTGAACCCGGAATCGACCGGATCGACCCGCAGGTTGATCTGCTGCTGGTAATGCATCCGCGCGAGCTGCCGCCCGAAACCGTATATGCTGTCGATCAGTTTGTACTTTCCGGCAAACCGGCCATTCTGATGGTTGACCCGCTCAGTGCCGCTGAAGCGCAGCACGCTGAAATGGGCCCAATGGGAATGCAGCAGGTGACCTCCAACCTGCCCGACCTGTTTGCCGCCTGGGGGATTGCCTACGAACCCGGAAAAGTCGTGGCCGACCCGGAGATTTCGGCAACCTTCATGAATCAGCAGCAACAGCCCGAAATCTCCTACATTGACCTGCTGATCGAACGGCAGGGGATGAGTGACGAAGAAATTGCCCTCGCCAAACTGCAAAACCTGCGGTTTCCGTTTGCCGGGGCATTACGCGACAAAACCGACGAGAACCTGACCTTTACCCCATTGGTCCGCACAACCTCCAACGCCGGAACCGTTTCGGCAATGACCGCACAGTTCGGCGGGCAGGCCATTCGCAGTGAATACCGCAGCGGCGGAACGGCGCTGAACATCGCGGCACGCATCGCCGGCGAATTCACCACCGCCTTCCCCGACGGACCGCCTGACAGCTTTCTGGACGATGAAGACTCATTCACTATGGATCTGCCGGCAGACCATCGCACCACCGGCCAGGGCGCAATTATTGTTTTTGCCGATACTGATTTTCTGTTTGATCCGGTCGCCGTGCGCGCTGAACGCAACATCTTCGGCCAAACCTTCCACAGCGCAGTGAATGATAACATCACCCTGTTCATAAATCTGCTCGAACAAATGACCGGCGGCAGCGATCTAATCGCCATCCGTTCGCGCAAACGGACCAACCGCCCGTTTGAAAAAGTGCTGGATCTGGAACGCAAGGCCATTGACGCCTGGCAGCAGCAGGAACAAACTCTTGAACAGCGCCTGCGCGAAACACAACAACGGATCAACGAGATGCAGGCCGGACGTGAAGACCAGCAGGAGATGCTGGTGCTCACGCCCGAACAGATGCAGGCCATCGAACATTTCAGACAGGAGGAAGCCGCCATCAAACGCGAACTGCGCAATGTCAGACGTAACCTGCGCAAGGATATTGAACGGCTTGGCATAAAAGTAAAAGCCGTCAACATCGGCCTGATGCCGCTGCTGGTGGCCATTACCGGAATCGGCTTCGGTCTCTACCGCAAACGGTGAGTTTCGGGTTTTGAAAGCGTCCGCCGACCTTGGTCGGCGGACAAGAAAATTTCAATGACGGTATGTGTTACATATAACAATAATAGAGCCCGAATAGAGCAATAGTTGTGTAAAGCAACTCGATTGCTCAAACCGGGCTCATGAGGCTTTTTTACGAAGCGGTTATTTGAATTATTCCGCTCGCCGACCAAGGTCGTCGAGCAGAGTGAGAACAAAAAGGAACAAAACATGAAAAAACATTCTACACTCATTATGGTGCTTGCGGCGGTTGTTCTTGCGGTTGTGGCGGTACGGACATCACGGACGCCTACCCCGACCTCGCTTGAACTGGCCGGGCAGCCGGTGCTGCCGCAGCTTTCTGCCGCCGCGATCGAACGGGTGGTTGTCAGCGGACCGGATGCAACGCTGGAAGCCCGGCAGGTGCAGCGTGCCTGGGTTTCGCCGCGGCATTTCGGCTATCCGGTGGATTTTGCCCAGATACGCACGCTCGTACGCAAGCTGGCGGATTTGCGGATCGGGCAGCCGGTCGCGGCGGACGCCGTGGTGCGCGCACGCCTGAAAATGTATCCCCCGGATGCCGGACGCGCAGCGGCGGAAACCGGCAGTCTGGTTGAATTCTTTGACAGCAATGACCAATTGCTGGCCGCGCTGCTGGTGGGCGGCACCCGTGATACAGTTATGGAAGACGGCAGCCGTG
>PXDI01000289.1 GCA_003565095.1 PVC group bacterium
AAGCCTCACGCCGCTGAAACAGATGATCATTCAGAGTGCCGGACAAACGGCACGCCGGATCATTCTCAGGCACGCCCTCCAGCCCGTGCATGCGGGCAACTTCCTCAATCAAATCAGCCTCGCGCTCAATATCGGGACGGAAAGACGGCACCTCAACCATGCAACCGGACTTGTCAACAGCACTCACCGGCAAACCAAGCCGGTTTAGAAAACCGGTCATTTCGGCATCAGCCATATGGAAGCCCAGCAGTTTACGCGCACGCTCAAAACGGAACGGCACTTTGCGGCTGCCGACCGGAGCGGGATAACAGTCAAGCACCCCGCGCGCCGCCTGACCGCCGGCCAGCTCCAGCAAAAACATCGTCGCCCGGCGACTGGCCCACTCGACAGTATCCGGATTCACCTGCCGTTCATAACGGCGCGAAGATTCTGTATTCATATTCAGCGCCACCGCGGTGCGATGGATCCGCGCCGGATCAAACGTGGCGCTTTCAAGCAGAACACGGGCGGTTTCATTGCTGATTTCACTGTTCGCCCCGCCCATCACCCCGCCAACCGCCACAGCACGTGAAGCATCTGCAATTACCGTCATTTCTTCATTCAATGTCCGCGACTGATCATCCAATGTGGTGATGCACTCCCCTTGCGCCGCCCGCCGTACCACAATGCGGTGCTCCTCCAACCGGTAGTAATCAAAGGCATGCAGCGGATGCCCGCATTCCAGCATCACATAATTCGTGATATCAACAACATTATTAATCGGACGCACTCCGCACAAGGTCAACCGCCGCTGCATCCAGGCCGGAGACGGCCCGATGCTGACACCATCAATTACCCGCGCTGTATAGCGCGGACAACCATCAGGATCCTGCAAATCAACCGAAGTAAGCGACTCCACCGGAACATCCGATTCAGCAAACACCGGTTCCGGCAGTTTGAAAGGCACATCATAAAGCGCGGCAAGTTCACGCGCAATACCAAGCACACACAGCAAATCAGGCCGGTTCCAGGTAATTTCCAGATCAAGCACCGTTTCCGGTGCGCCCAACACATCCGTCAAAGGTGTGCCCGCCGGGATGGCCGCGTCCAGCACCATGATCCCTTCATGCGAATCCGAAAGCCCCAGTTCATCCTCCGCGCAAAGCATTCCGTGCGACTCCACACCGCGTAGCCGCGCCTTTTTCAGGCGGGTACCGTCCGGCAATACCGCCCCCACCGGAGCAAACGCCGCCTTCTGTCCCGCCTTAACATTTGGCGCACCGCAAACCACCTGGCAATCCGCCTTGCCGTCATTCACCCGACAGACCACCAGACGCTCCGCATCAGGATGCCGCTCAACCGCAAGCACCTCCCCCACGACCAGCGCATCCAGACCGCCGCCAACCGTTTCAACCCCCTCAACCTCAACCCCGGAAAATGTCAACAGGTCAACAAGTTCAGCCGCCTTCAACTCAACCGACAGGTACTCCTGTAACCAGCTCAAAGGAATTTTCATAATTCAATCACCCTCTCTGATGCCTCGGGCTCCATGTTTACCCCGCAAGATGCGGGGCCCTACGCCCTAAGCTCTACGCCCTACGCTAAAACGCATGCAGAAAACGTACATCATTCTCATAAAGAGCGCGGATATCCGGCACCCCGTATTTAATCATCGCAATCCGTTCCACTCCCATGCCAAAGGCATATCCGTCCCATTCGTCTGGATTATAGCCAACCTTCTCAAACACGCGCGGATCAACCATGCCGGCTCCGGCAATTTCAATCCATCCGCTGTTCTTACACACCCGGCAGCCCTTGCCGCCGCATACATGGCACGAAAAATCACACTCGACACTCGGCTCGGTAAACGGAAAGAAATGCGGACGGAATCGTACCTTTACCCCCGGTCCCATCATCTCGCGCGCAAAAAAAGCCAAAGTGCCTTTCAAATCGGCCAGCGTAACATTCCGGTCAACGTACAGTCCTTCGATCTGATGGAAATTAGCGCTATGTGTGGCATCGGTAGTATCACGCCGGTAACAACGTCCGGGCGTTACAATCCTGATCGGCGGTGCCTGCTTTTCCATTACTCTGATCTGTACCGGCGAGGTCTGGGTGCGCAACAAATGACCGTCTGCCAGCCAGAAGGTATCGGTATCATCCAGCGAAGGGTGATATGCCGGAGTATTGAGCGCCTCAAAATTATGCCACGCGGTTTCGATATCAGGCCCTTCGGCGGCAACAAACCCCATCCGGCTGAAAATAGCAACCGCATCGGCAATCACCCGGCTGACCGGATGCAGCATCCCCGCCGCCCGCCAACGGCCGGGCAGGCTTGCGTCAAACTCCGCACCGGCGGCCGCCGCCGGGGAGGACAATTCCTGACGCCGCTGCGCAAGCGCCGCGGTCAGTTCTTCGCGGAAGGCATTGGCGGCTTTACCGGCTGCACCGCGCGCGGGCGCCGGCACATCCTTTAAACCCTTCATCATTTCAGGCAGCATGCCCTTGCGCCCCAGAAAACGCACCCGCAATTCTTCCAAAACCGCATCACAGCCCGCCGCCGCAATCAGTTCCAGCGCTTCACACCGCGCTGCATCAATCTGTTCTGCATTCATTTTTTATCCCAGATGCTCGGTTGACAAAAAAAAAGGCCATCCTGCCATGGGATGGCCGTCAAGATCAGACTGTATCCGCTAATAGCTACTTTGCGGAGCGCGCCTGCTCGACAATGGCACCAAAGCCATCGGGATCGTGAATTGCAATTTCCGACAGCATTTTACGATTCAAGGCAATCTGCTGTTTCGTCAGCCCCTCAATCAGGCGGCTGTAGGAAATTCCGCGTTCACGGCAGGCTGCCGAAACACGCGCAATCCATAATCCGCGGTATGAGCGCTTTTTCTGCTTGCGATGCTCAGTCGCCATCACCATGGCCCGGTCAACCGCTTCGGTTGCCTGCCGGAATAACTTGCTGCGGCTGCCGCGAAAACCCTTCGCCAGACCAAGCCGCCTCTGGCGCCGTTTGCGTGACGCCGGCGCATTTGTTGCTCGAGGCATTGTAATTACTCCCTGTTCTTCAGCCGGCCAGCATGCCGGTAACCCGCCGCGTTTCGGGATCACTCAATACCGCTTTCGCGCGCAAGTTACGCTTGCGTTTACGCGACTTGGCGGAAAGCAAATGCCCCGACCCGGCCTTATTGTAAGTTATCTTGCCGGTGGCGGTTTTCTTAAACCGCTTCACGGCCGCTTTTCTCGTCTTCTGTTTAGGCATAAATCAACCCCTGTTCATTCCGTAACAGCAAAACCCATGGCTTTCTGTACTCAAAAAGCAATGAACCATAGGCTAACCGTACCCCGCTGTCCAGCTATTTTTTTTGAATATTCAGATCAGAGCAGTTGTGCGTCAAAAAACAAGATTTATGCCGCCACGCACCAACCCGAATTCATATCGGACATTAGCGCAGTCTTCATAACAGCATTTCCTTTCTGATAAGGTTAACACAACACTTACGACAGAAATATATCATGCACCACAAACAAACCTAAACTAATTAATCGGTAGATTTACACAAATGACCAAACCCTGTCAATCGGGTAATAACTTTGGACTTAGCCGATCTGCGGCTCAAACAATCCCGCTACCGAATGGTGTTGCCCGTATCTTGCGGGGAAACCACCCTTTATCTTGTCCCTCACAGCCATTATTGCCGCAACCGATGCTATTCCGCACCCACAGATTCTGCGGAGGAGCCTTTTATTTATACCTCTATCAGCGCCACGTCGTAGGGCGGCAGATTGAAGTAAGGTGCCGCCTCTTTGGCGGTAAGGCGGTCCTTGCCGCGGGACGGCAGGCGGACGCGCTGCGGGTGGGCGGAAAGATTGGCCAGCGCGTAGCCGGCGGTTCGTCCGCCGGGGACACAACGCGGCACGACAACCACATCCGGCGCACCCGCGGCAACCGGCTCGACTCCGGCTTCGGCAGTCAGACGCTTTATAACCCGCAGCAATGCCTGTTCTTCAAGCAGACAGCCACAGGTGATGACCGACCCCTCTCCGTAACCATGTTCAATTACCGCCGCCAGCCCGTCACCGTAACCGCCGTCATATCGCGCAAGCATGCCGGCTCCTTCACATTCAAAAGCTTCGCACCAGGCCCGCGTGCGTGAGAAAGTATCACCGTCAAACACAACTTTAATTTCATGCTCCAGCGCCTGGGCGGTAAACCGCATGGCACTGGCCGCCCCCATCAACTCCTCGAATCCGCCAAACTCCTGATCACGCCAGACGGTCATGTCATGTGTGTGGGTGCCACTGAAAGGACCCAGCATCAGGCGTCCGCCGCCCCGCACCCAATCAGCCAGACGATGGCGCAATTCGCCGGGCATAATCGGCAGGCAGGGTGCCAGAATAACCCGGTAATGCTCCCAGTCGGCATCCCAGGCCACCACATCACGCCAGATATGATTATGCAAAAGAGTCCGGTGAAAAACATCACGCAACAATGACGAGTAAGTCATATTCTCGTCCGTGGGATCAATGCTCATTACCCAGGCTGATTCAGATGCCGCCAGCAGCGCCACCTTGGCCGGTGCGGGCGGATGCGCCTGAAGCCACGCTGAGTGGCTGTCAAGCTCTCCGCATAGACTTCGGTGTGCAGCGGCTGCCGGCCGCCATTTGCCGGTGGCGGTAAGCAGGGTCCCGTGCAGCATTTCCTGCCCGGCCCAATGCTGACGCCATTGCCAGTAAAGCACCATTTCCCCGCCAAGGATGACTGACAGCCAGGTGGTCAGGCGGATGCCGGCAGCATGTCGGTGGATATTCCAGATCCGTCCGCAGGCACTCCAGTTCGGCGCGGTTTCAAGCAACCAGTACGGGCGTTGTTTTTCCGGACGCATGCGGTCGTAGAGCACTACATTCCAGCCGTAATGATCAATATCCCGATAGAGACTGTGTCCGGCCACATCCAGTTCACGGTTGTGCTTAAACCAGTCCATCTGGAATGTTGGGGTCATGTTGGTTGTGATCGGCAGACTTGATGCGGCGCGGATAATTTCGCACTGCTGCCGGATAAACGCGCTCCAACCTTCGTTCTGAAAGCGGGCTATCGCCATAAGCAGTGAAGGATGATCACGGTTGGGCACTTCCGCCCCGCCAACAGGGGCGGCACACAGCGGCACCTGTTCAAAAGCGGAATAGGCCTGGCTCCAGAACTCTAACCCCCAGGCGCGGTTCAGTGCTTCAACAGTGCCATAATGTTCCTCCAGCCATTTATGAAACAGCTCACGGGTTTCCGGACCGTAATCAAACCCGTTCATTTCGTTATCGATATGCCATGCCATGAGTGCCGGATGCCCGGCAAACGCCTTCACCATTATCGCGACAATCCCGGCACACAGCTCACGGTATTTGCGGCTGTGCGGATTAACATGCCGCCGTTGGCCATGGCGCATCCTTTTTCCGTTGGCGGCGGTCATCAGGACTTCGGGATATTGCGAAGTCAACCACGCCGGTGGAGCCGCCGAGGGGGTTCCGACAATTACACGGATATCGCGCTGCGCACACAGATCCATAACTTTAACCGCCCACGCCAGATCATATGCACCTTCGTCCGGTTCACAACGATGCCACGCAAACTCAAACATCCGGACCGCCCGGTAACCCAATTCATGCATTTTATCCAGATCACGCGCCCATTCGTCCTCCGGCCACATCTCCGGATACCAGCTAACCCCAAGCAAAACCTTATCCAAAACAGCATTTTGTGACATTGCCGCCCCCTGAATCGTTGTTGATCAAAAACCCGTAAACCCATATTCTTCTGCGTAACTGTCATCTTTTTGGGGACGTTATGCCAGCGAAAAGTGCAAATTTGCCAATTCAGGCTGGACAGCGCCCGCTTGGCACGCTAATTTACTCGTTTTGTTTGTTATAAAAGAGCAATTGACCGGGAAGGGAGTTGCGTTTCAGATGGAGAAGATAATCTTGGGTCTGCCGAAAGGCAGCCTGCAGGAAGCCACGTTTCTGATGATGAAGCGGGCCGGATTCAGTATCCGGGCCGGTTCGCGTTCTTATATGCCGACGGTTGACGATGACAAGATTGAGGCACGCCTGATCCGCGCGCAGGAAATCAGTCATTATGTTGAGCTGGGCATGCTGGATGCCGGGATAACCGGATATGACTGGATCATGGAAAACGGGTCGGATGTACATGAAGTTGCTGAACTGATTTATGCCAAGCAGGGGCTGCGCCCGGTGCGCTGGGTGCTGGCGGTGCCGGAAGACTCTCCCGTCAAAAGCGTCAAGGATCTTAACGGCAAGCGCATCGCAACTGAGGCGGTCGGTTTGACCAAACGTTATCTTGCCGCCAACGGCGTTGAAGCCGAGGTTGAATTTTCCTGGGGAGCCACGGAGGCTAAAGCGCCAGAACTGGTTGATGCAATCGTTGAACTTACGGAAACCGGCTCCTCATTGCGCGCCAACAAGCTGCGCATTGTGGAAACGGTACTGGAGTCCACCACGCGCCTGATTGCCAACCGCAAGGCGTGGGAAGACGAAGGCAAGCGCAGCAAGATCGAGCAGATCAGCCTGTTGCTGCAAGGTGCATTGGCAGCCGAGCGCAAGGTAATGCTGAAAATGAACATTCCGGCCGCCAGCCGCGGGCAGATTACCGGCATTTTGCCGTCGCTGCACGCCCCAACGGTCAGTCCGCTGGATGATAACGAATGGCTGGCGATTGAAACGGTAATTGACGAGACAATCGTCCGTGAAATTATACCGCAACTGAAACAGGCGGGAGCTGAAGGGATTATAGAGCTGCCGCTGAATAAGGTTATACCATAAAAAAGAACACCGCGGCAGACGAACTGCCCGGATGGAGGAAAAAGCAGTGGGAAGTATCAAGAAAAAGCGCCTGAAGAAGATGTCGAAGCACAAGTACCGCAAACGCAAGAAGGCGGACCGGCACAAGAATAAATAAGCGACACGGAGGCGTAATGAAGGCCGGGACAGTAACGTTGATCGTCCTGGTGGCGCTATCCGGTTGCCGTCTGGCACCGTTGCATAAACCTGCCGGGCATCCGGACTTCCGTCTCAGCGAGAGTGACATACAATATGCCAGAGCCCTTGCGCATTATGGCAGGGGCATTCTGGCTGAGCACGATAGCGAACTCTCCGGCAGAGAGGCGGCGCAGCATTTCCTGAAAGCAGGACAGCTCGACCGTGAAAGCCACCGGCCTTATTCCCGCGCTGCACTGAACCTGCTGAAGGCTAATATGCCGGACGAAGCGCTGGCGGCATTGCAGGAAGCCTGTGAAAAGGACCCGCACTCAATCTTCCGCTGGATTGATCTGGCGACAATGTCTCACCTGTTGCAACGCTATCAGCTTGCACGTGAGGCCTATAACAAGGCATTGGCGCTGGATCCGGAAGCCACCTTCATCAGAATCAATCTGGCCAAAATTGATTTTGTGCAGCAATATGACGAATCCGCTCTCAAGCTTCTTGAACAAGGGATGCAGCATGAGCCAGAATCGCCGGCAATCATCAGCTATGTCTATGATCAGGCAATTGAGTTTATCAAGCTGAACGCACCGGAACGCGCCCTGCCCTGTCTGTTGTTCCTGGCAGATAATGTTACAGACCAGCGGGGGCGTTTCCTGCATCTGGCCGGCGAGTTGAAAGAACAGCTCAAAGACCCGGAAACCGCGATAGCCCTTTACCGCAAAGCCGTGCGCCAGCCCGACGCCCTGCCGGAAACTTTTCTTAACCTGGCGGTACTGCGGGCTGAAAGCGACATAACCGAATCCATCAGCATTTTAAGTGACGGACTCAAGCGCTATGCGGGCAGTCCGGCCCTGCTGTATGCCGCCGGTTTTCTCCATGCGGCAACAGGTGAATACGAAAAAGCTGTTGAACAACTTGATATGTTTGTTGAAGGAGTTGGCAGACAGCAGGCGCTGAGACTTGGCAGTGATTTTTTGATGGTGTATGCATCCAGCAAGGAGCGCATCGGCGCGCATGATGAGGCGGAAGTGCTGTTTGAGCATTGTATTGCCTACTATCCGGACCATCATGAAGCATTGAACTATCTTGCTTATATGTGGGCGGAACTGGGTATCAATCTGGAAACCGCACTGGAATATGTAAACCGGGCGCTTGCGCACGAACCGGAGAACGCCGCCTATATTGATACACTCGGCTGGATTTATTTCAAAATGGGACGCTATGATGAAGCGCTGGAGGAACTGCTGAAAGCGCACAACATCCTTCCCGATGACCCGGTTGTAGCCGATCATGTCGGGGATGTCTACCTTGCGCTTGGCCACCGCCAAAATGCGATCAAGTTCTGGCGGCTGAGCCTGAAGAATGCACCGGAGAACGAGGACGAGATTATCGCAAAAATGAAAAAGCTGGATGCCGTATCAAATAAAGGTGATTTACTAAACAAATGACAGCCATCCACCAGCTTGTCGCCGGATATGCCAATGGCGACGCGATCAGCAATGAGGCCCGCATGTTACGCACGGTTTTCCGGAGCTGGGGCTGCAATGCTGAGATTTTTTGCGATCCGGCGGCAACAACCCCCGCGCTGCGCAGGGACGCGCTTCCCCCGGGAATACTGAATGACGGACTGCAACCCAATGACATTGTCCTGCTGCATTTGTCGATGGGGTGCGACGCCAACCTGCTCTTCAAAAAACTCCCCTGCCGCAAGGTTATCATCTATCACAACATTACCCCCGCGCATTATTTCAAGGCGGTGAATCCGGCCACCGCGCACCGGCTGGAACTGGGACGCAGTCATCTAAAGGCGCTGGCAGGCTGCGCCGAGATCAATCTGGCCGACAGCCGCTTCAATGCGGCGGAAATGAGCAGCGCCGGCTACAGTAATGTCAGCGTTTTCCCGCTGATGCTGGATATGTCGGCCATCCGCACCGCACCGGACCGGCGCATGCTAGGCCGGCTCGCAGGCAGCCGCCATATTCTGTTTGTAGGACGCTGTGCCCCCAACAAACGAATTGAAGACCTCGTAAGCCTGACAATGTGGCTGCGCACCGCGGTTGATCCGGCCATCCGCCTGCTGCATGCCGGATCATGGGCCGGAACGGAATCCTACTATTCCCTTGTGCGTGCGAAAGCACGTGAAACCGGCGTCGATACCGCGCTCTTCACCGGCAGTGTTACCCAAGCGCAGTTGAGCGCTTGCTTTCACTCCGCTGAGCTGTTTGTCTGCATGAGTGAACACGAAGGATTCTGTATTCCCGTACTCGAAAGCATGATGCAAGACGTTCCGGTAATGGCCTACGCAGCCGGCGCTGTGCCGGAAACCATGGATGGCGCAGGCGTACTTTTCCATAAAAAGGATTTCGCCGCCGTCGCGGAAATGGCCGCCGAAATAATGACCAACAACAAGCTGCGGGATTCCCTGCTGGCAAAACAGCGCGCACGGGTTGAACGCTATTTCAACCGCAACCTTGCGGCCGAGTTGCAGATGCTGCTTGCACCGCTGCTTAACAATGCCGGAATTCATATATCCGCAACACACAACCAAAGGTGATTCATGGCACACCTTGAGCAAGTCGGCGAACTGGAACTGATCAGGCAGCTTGCCGCTGTTCTGTCATCCGGTCCCGGAGTAATCACAGGTATCGGTGATGACTGTGCGGTTGTCAGCTATAATGCACAGGATAACACCGACCTGGTATTCACCTCCGATGCCGTAATTGAAGGGACGCATTTTAAGGAAGGCTGTGAACCTTGCCGAATCGGGCATAAGGCGGTCGGGCGCGTTTTGAGTGATCTGGCCGCCATGGGCGCGGTACCGCGCTGGGCGCATATCAATCTGGTTGCACCGCCGGAGGCGGAACTTGCGTATATCAGGGAGATCTACACCGGCGCACAAAAACTGGCCGGCCGGCATGGCCTGGTGATCTGCGGAGGGGATACCGCCAGTTCCGCTCCGCTGGCGCTGCATGTATTTGCGGCCGGAACCGTAGAGCACGGCGGGGCGGTTACCAGAAGCGGTGCAGCCGCGGGACAAGGGATATATGTAACCGGCACGCTTGGATTCAGCCAACAGACCGGTAAACATCTGGACTTTCTGCCGCGGGTTGCCGAAGGCCGGTGGTTGCGGGATTACGCCGGGGCCATGCTGGATGTCAGCGACGGGCTGGCCGTTGACTTGGCACGCCTGATTCAAGCATCAGACTGCGGAGCACTGCTGGAAGCCGACCTGATACCGGTTAGTGAATTTGCCGGCGCGCAAGCTGCCCCGAGCGAAAAACTCAGTCATGCGCTCTATGACGGTGAGGATTTTGAGTTGCTTTTTACCGTCAGGCAGGAAAAGGCAAGCGGCTTCATGGATGCATGGCAAAGCGCATTCAATACGCCCTGCCGGCGCATTGGGACAACAACCGCTCAAAGCGGCTTGCTGGAATGGATTAATCCCGATAATCAAAGAGCACCGCTACCGCAAGGCGGCTGGCTGCATTATTCATAATTACCATAACTATGCCGGCTTTCATAAAAAACCAAACCGATATCAGCAAAAGCCCGGAAGAAACCATGGCACACGCCGCCCGTTTGGCGGAGCAGATCATACCCGGGACAGTAATTGCGCTTCACGGCGGACTGGGCAGCGGAAAAACCTGCTGGGTACAGGGCTTTGCAGCCGCACTGGGAATCACCGGACCAGTCGGCAGCCCGACCTTTACGGTCGCAAACGAATACCGGACAGAGCTCTTTATGCTGACTCACATTGATGCCTACCGGCTGCACGGAGCCGATGAGGCAATTGCCATCGGCCTTGATGAATATATATATGAGAAAAATGTAACCGTTATTGAGTGGGCCGAAAGGATCAGTGCACTGCTACCGCGCCATACTGTCAGCATATACTTTAAGGTGCTGGATAACGGCTTTCGCGAAATCAGTCTGCAACAAGCTGATTCAGGCAGCGGAGAGGCTCAATGACTCCCGGCAGAGCTGTGTAATCGCTTCCCATTCGCCGTCTTTGACCAATTGCGGAGCAATCATCCATGAACCACCCACTGCTGCTACGACTTTCAGCTCCAGATATGCGGCGGCATTCTTCATAGAGATCCCGCCGGTAGGAACAAAACGGACACCGGTATGGGCGTAAGGACCGGCAAGCGCCTTCAAGGTTGCCGCGCCCCCCATCGCTTCCGCCGGAAAGAATTTAAGCAAGTCCAACCCCAGGGCCATCGCAGTCTCAATCTCAGTAGGTGTCACCACTCCGGGAATAAACGGGACGTCCAGCGCTCCCGAAGCCTCTACCAGCTTGGGATTCAATCCCGGTGCAACCGCAAAACGGATGCCGGAGTCCACCGCACAATCAAGTTGCTCGCAAGTCAGCACCGTGCCGGCCCCCACCAGCATTTCAGGAAATTTCTCGCTGATGGCCTTAATCGCTCTTGCCGCACCATCTGTGCGGAATGTAACCTCAATGATATCCATGCCGCCGGCAAGCATTGCCTCTGCCAGATGCAGCGCCTTGTCAGCATCCTCGATAATCGCCGCCGGTACCACCCGTTTCTCAAAAATCCTGTTCATCAATACTCCTTATTGCTCATTACATCAGAGAAATGCGTCAGAAAATAGCCTTATTGGGGACTGCTCTGCAAGTGATTAATTCATAATTCATTATTGCATGGACGGGCCTATGTCCATATATTGTCCAGGTTTGCTATAACAAATCACATTATTCGAGGAATCATGACTGAAGAACTAACTGCAGCCATCAGTGCACGCAAAGCGGTCATCGGCATAATCGGCATGGGTTACGTCGGACTGCCTTTGGCGGCGGAATTTGCCGGAACGGGATTCCGTGTTACCGGATTTGACATTGACGAAAAGAAGGTTGCCGCACTCAATGCGGGAAAATCATACATCAAACATATTCCCGACGAAAAAGTTTCCGGCATTTTCGGAGCGGCAAGCGCCTCATTTGCAACAACCGATTTCACGAAGGTCAGTGATTGCCACGCGTTACTGATTTGCGTCCCCACCCCGCTGACCCGCTACCGCGACCCGGATATGACCTATATTGAGAATACTGCGCGCGCTATCGCGCCGTTCCTGCGCAAAGGACAACTGGTTGTACTGGAATCAACAACCTATCCGGGCACAACAGAAGACGTGCTGATTCCGCTGCTGGATGCAGGCTCAGGGCTCAAAGCCGGTGCGGATTACCTGGTGGCTTACTCCCCTGAGCGCGAAGATCCCAACAATACTCGGTTTTCAACCGCAACCATTCCTAAAGTTATCGGTGGACTTGATGCCTGCTCACTGGCGGCCGCCTGTGCACTTTACGACACGGTTATATGCCGGACTGTTCCGGTAGCTAACTGCCGCACCGCCGAAGCCACCAAACTGATGGAAAACATCTTCCGCTGCATTAATATTGCATTGGTCAATGAACTGAAGGTGGTCTTTACCGCCATGGGAATAGATGTGTGGGAGGTAATTGAGGCCGCATCTACAAAACCATTCGGCTTCATGCCGTTTTATCCCGGTCCCGGACTCGGCGGCCACTGTATTCCGATTGACCCGTTCTATCTGACATGGAAAGCCCGCGAATACGGCATTGCAACGCGTTTTATTGAACTGGCCGGAGAAATCAACACCTCCATGCCGGAATATGTAGTATACCGCACCATGCACGCCCTGAATGATGCCGGGAAGGCATTAAGTAACAGCCACATCCTGCTGGTTGGGCTGGCATATAAAAAGAATGTTGATGATGACCGCGAGAGTCCGACCTACGCGTTATGGAAGAAACTGGAAGAATGCGGTGCAACAGTTGAATACTACGACCCGTACTGTCCGGAAATCAGACCATCCCGTGAACATTCTGATATGGCCGGCATTAAGAGCAAAACATGGGACGAAGTGCTCAACGGCGGGTTTGATGCAGCCGTCATTTCCACTGCGCATGACTGTGTTGATCACGATGCCTTAGCAAACGCGGTAAAACTGGTTATCGACACCCGCGGGATATGCAAACCGGCCGTAAACATAGTGAAGGCATAAAACAATGCGTGTACTCATAACAGGGACCGCCGGATTCATCGGGATGCATACTGCGCATGCTATGCTGGATTCCGGCTGGGAAGTTGTCGGATTGGACAATTTTAACGATTATTATGATGTGAGTCTAAAGGAAAGCCGCCACGCCACGTTGGAGACGCGTTCCGGCTACAGCGGACATCGGATGGATCTCTGTGAGCGCAAAAAACTGGACAACCTTTTCAAGGAAGTCCGTCCAGATGCGGTCTGCCACCTTGCCGCACAAGCGGGCGTCCGTTATTCGTTGACCAATCCGCACGCCTATCAGACCGCAAACCTGGAAGGCTTTCTGAACATTCTTGAAGCGTGCCGTCATTACGGAAAGCCACGGCTGGTTTATGCTTCCAGCTCCAGCGTTTACGGCGGGAACACAAAACTACCGTTCAGCGAGGAAGACCGGGTTGATTCCCCGGTCAGTCTTTACGCCGCGACCAAAAAGGCCAACGAGCTGATGGCGCACACCTATTCTCACCTGTATGATATGCAAACTATCGGTTTGCGCTTCTTTACAGTTTACGGACCTTGGGGACGCCCCGATATGGCTTTGTGGCTGTTCACGGCCGCAATGCTCAAGAATCAACCTATTAAAGTATTCAACCATGGAAAAATGCAGCGCGATTTCACCTATATCGACGACATTGTCAGCGGAGTAAAGGCCTGCCTTACCAACGAATACAAACCTTTATATGAGATATTCAATATAGGAAACCACCGCCCGGAGAATCTGCTGGATATGATCAGCGTTCTGGGTAAAGCATTGGATGTTGAACCGCGCATGGAAATGCTGCCGATGCAGCCCGGCGATGTCCCGGCAACATATGCTGACATCACCAGAATCAACACAGCTTTCGGATTCAAGCCGACAACCCCGATTACAACCGGTATTCCGTCCTTTGTCGAATGGTACCGGAAATATCATCAGGCCTGAAAGCATTCTCTGCGATCACCTGCCGGCATTGATTTCCAGCAATATAGTGAACCCCGGATCTGTGCGAAAATCATCAATGCGCCGCCAACGGACATCCGGACCGGCCTCAAGAAACAGCCAGTCACGATAAATCCGTTGACGCCATACAGATTTAACTTTGTAAACTTCGGCGCGGGTGTTTTCTGCATGCGCTTTACCATCCACGTACCCTGACAGGTTAAAGCCGTTTCCGTTGTGAAATTTGAAGAAATATCCAGGTTCAACCAACCAATCCACCCCGGGGACATTTTCCGTCCAGGTGCCCTGAGTGCGCAAGCGGACAATCTGGCTCTCGGTCAGCGGTCTTATTATATCTAAACGGCTTCTCATACCAAAGCCAACCTGCCGCCGCCAGAAAAGAAATTGCGTCGGCTCGAAAAGCCATGACTCTAAAGGAAAACTCCAGCGCGAACGCAGCCGCACATAAGGATCAAGCTCCCCGCTTGACAGCCTGACGCTGCCGGAGATATCCGACTTCATATGCTTCCTTTCGCGCAGCCGCACCCGCAAACCGGAACGGGCCCGCTCATCATCACCCTCCCCCATCATAACATCAAGTACATCGTCGGCAATCTCCTCAACAAAAAAACTCATACGTTCCTCAAATTGCGGAAGATGCAGACGCAATGAGACACGCTGCCGCATCACACTTTCCCCGCGGTCCCGGAATTCCGGACCGAAACTCACCCGCAAACGGGTATCGTTTTCCTCCTCACGCACCAGATCATTAGAAAAGAAATAGTCCATACGCCGGGCGCTTTCAACCAGATTTGTGCAGACCCAGGAATGCCAACGGTCTATTCGGGCATTATTCTGCCCGGCTAATGACGGTGCAACATTCAGCAGCCAGATCAACAAAAGTAATGCAGAAAATCTTTTCAATTGCTTCAAGTCCAAACAATATGATACTGTTTCAAATTCAAATCCGCCGGGGTGGCGAAATTGGCAGACGCACTAGACTCAAAATCTAGCGATGGCAACATTGTGCGGGTTCGAGTCCCGCCCCCGGCACCATTATTGCAAATTCTCCGCCAGCAAACCACAGCGGGCAAAACGCGCTCCGCCAAAGGCCGGATCAAGCCACGCCGGGAGGAGACGGCACAAAACCGCCGGCTCAAGCCTTACACGTGCCAGTTTAGCTAACGAATGCCAACGAAAATCGATATGCGGCTCGGTTGCTTTGACCGCCCGCCACGGAGACAGCCCTGGGATATCTATAATGAACAGCAGATTGATTTCAAAATGAAGCCGTGATTTCTGCACAAAGCCGTGTTCCACCGCACCGAGAAAACGCCCGGCATATGCGCGGCAACCGCATTCCTCAGCCATCTCACGCTCAAGCGCCGCGGCTGCGCCCTCGCCGCATTCGATATGCCCGCCGGGTAGATAGGTATTATCCGCACCGCGGGTATGACAAAGCAGCACAAAACCGTCTTTAGCACACACTCCGCGTGCCAACACTTCAACTCCCTTGGCCGGTTTTGTTTTTGACATAGGATTATTAATTACTAAAACTTACCGACGGCTGCAATTCCCGAATGCACTCCAAACCAATAATTCTCAAAAAATGCCCTTGCGGTGGCTGCCGCACCTTGCTACTGTTTAATTCAAAGATAATATGGAGGGTAGTAATGCCAAGATTCCGTTATGTGGCCAGTGACTCAAAAGGATCAGAAACAGAAGGTGTCCTTGACGCCCAAAGCCAGTCAGAAGCCATAGCAATGCTTAAGGCCAAGGGTTTCTTTCCCACCAGTTGTGATGAAATTGGCGGGGGGGGACCCAAACGCGCCGGTGGGCCGGCCGGAAAAGCCAGAGGCAAGGGTGCTGGTGACATTGAGATCAAAATGCCAAAGTTTCTCCAGGCACAGCGGGTTAAGGCAAAGGATCTAACAGTCTTCACTCGTCAGTTGGCCACCCTGATTGATGCCGGCTTGCCTCTATTGCGCGGATTGCGGATTTTATTGAAGCAGGAGAAAAACCATGCTTTGCGCAATGCGCTCAACGGCATGGGGGAATCGGTTGAAGGCGGCAGCACTTTCTCAGAAGCGCTTTCCGGTTATCCGAAGATTTTCGACAATCTCTTTGTAAACATGGTCAAGGCCGGTGAAGCCGGCGGCGTACTTGAAACTGTACTGGCCCGCCTGGCTGAATTCATGGAGAAGGCCGAAAAGATCAAGAACAAGGTAAAAAGCGCGATGATTTACCCGGTCGTGGTGCTGGTTGTGGCTTTTGCCATTCTTGCCTTCCTGCTCACAAGCGTTATTCCTAAATTTGAGGAAATCTTCAATGACCTGCTCGAAGGTGCAGCATTGCCGCCATTAACGCAGTTCGTCATCAACATCAGTAACTTTGTGCAAACCAAGGGACTATGGATTATCATTGCCGTAGCGATTTTTGTTACGCTGATCAAACTTTGGCGCACGACCGAAAAAGGCCGTTATTTCCTTGATTACGCGAAACTCAAGGCCCCGCTTTTCGGTGATCTTTTCCAAAAGACCGCCGTATCACGTTTCACCCGGACACTGGGCACCCTGATGAGTTCGGGTGTGCCGGTCTTGCAGGCGCTGAATATTGTGCGCGACACATCCGGTAACGCTGTACTGGCCAAAGCTATTCAAAGCGTGCATGATGCGGTAAAAGAAGGTGAAAGCATGGCCATGCCGCTGGGGGCTTCAGGGATTTTCCCGGGCATGGTAGTCAGTATGGTCGACGTTGGTGAGGAAACCGGTGCCCTGCCGGAAATGCTTATGCGGGTTGCCGATAACTACGATGACGAAGTTGACACCGCGGTTGAAGGACTTACTTCCGTTATTGAACCGATCATGATTGTGGCATTGGCATTGATCATCGGTACCATCGTGATCGCCATGTTTGTGCCGTTGATCTCCATTATCGGCTCGCTCTCATAATGAATAGTGATAACTATCATAAAAGGAAACTGGCATGAAAACAGCAACAAGGCGGAAGGCATTCACGCTGATTGAACTCCTGGTGGTAATTGCTATCATCGGCATATTGGCGGCGTTGATCATGCCCGCGTTATCTAAAGTCATTTTGCGGGCTCGTATTACAAGAACCCGCGCCGAAGTCAGCAGCATTCTGACGGCGTGGAATTCATACTACCGCGAATACGGGGTGTGGCCGGAAAATGTAGGGCAGGAAAACCAGATGAATGAGCTGAATGAAAGTGTACAAGAGATTCTTTCTGGACAGGATGCAACACACAATCGCCGCCAGCTCCGGTTCATGGAGTTTCCGGGGGGGGAATACAAGGATCATTGGGGAAACTATTATTTGTTTGTGCTTGACCACAATTACAACAACTCTGTCGCGGTTCCCGGGCGCTCCGAGCCCATATACCGTGAAGTCGCGGTCTGGTCACTGGGGCCGGACGGACAAAACGCCACCGATGACGACATCACAAGCTGGGGTGACTGAGGCGATCATGGACAAGAGCGAGTGAGCGAGAACTTCACCAGCCGTAATCAACAGCCCCGCGCACATCATCATGCCCGCGACGATAAGGATTCCATAATTCCCTCCAAATGTCGTCGACATTTGGATTAAGTGTATCAGGATCGACGGGATGGACACTGCCGTCAGCAAACAGCACGCTGGATTTCCGGCGGTAACCGCGCTTCAGAAAAGCCTCCCAGGGCACTGCTTCTTCATCTCCGTCACCCTCGTCATTAATTCTTGCGGTCGCATTTATCCGGCTGCCCCCGAACTCCATAATCAGAATTGTGTTGTGCATCGGAACGTCAATAAAATCCGTATCGAACATGTCATTCATGCCGTAACTGCTTTGCCTGATCATATAACGCCTGCTGTCTCTAAGCGGCTCTCCAAGTGTGATTTCTTCAGCGCCTCTTTTCAATATTTCAATCACCTGCCTTCCGCCGCTATCATAAATTGCGCCATCACTTCGAAAAGATCTACCCGGATTAGTCTCATTGTCACTAAGCACCATCACTGGAGTGATTGTTTCGTTAATCGTAGAAATCTCGAATCTGTGAAATCTCTGTGAAGCTTGATACGTAATCAACACTTCCCAGTCAGCATCCGATCCTGGCTGACCATTCTCAACCTCAACTCTGATAGCATGGCCACCGGACGCATCCCTTACATAGCGCCCTTCTACCAGCGGAGCCAGCCCTGAGTTAGGAGGGCATGAAACCACCAGAGAAACCCCGCCCCAATGCGCAGCGTCGTCACCCGGCGAAAAGAATACACCCTTATCGTAGTTTACATACGAAAGCAACAACCCCGCCCAGCCGTCAGAAGGTAATCTGCAAAGATTCCGCACCAGTGCCATATCCTTCCGCCGCGATGTATAAGCAGTATATATGTTTGTAAGGTTTGCTGAACTTCTGACCTGGCGGGCTTTGGCAATGGCCGCACCAATCGCCGGCAGAAAAAGCCCGGCTATGATCATTAAAACTGCCATGACGACCAGCAGTTCCACCAGAGTGAATGCTCGAGAATACAATTTACAGAACTTCTTCACTTTTCCTCCAGTTGTTTTATTATGTTATTATAATAGCATCCGCCAAGTCACTCTGTCCAACCTTTTTTCAACCCGAATCCTTAGCGAAGCTGGGAAAAGCGCACCAAAGGGTTAAAAAAAAGCTTGACACCTATAACCGTTTCGGTGATAGTGATGCGCATGAAGACACACTATCGAAAACGCAAATC
>PXDI01000395.1 GCA_003565095.1 PVC group bacterium
AAAAACGGCAGCCGTGTTTCGGCGAAAAGTATGATGGGTCTGTTAACGCTTGAGGCGTCACATGGCACAGAGCTGCTGTTGACGGCCTGCGGTTCTGATGCCGAGCAGGTGCTTGATGAACTCGAAGCCCTGTTTGCCAGCGGTTTTGATGAGGATTAGAGCTATGGAAAAGTCGCGAGACAGCCAGGAGACGACCGCTTCAGTGCCGCACCGTTTGCAGGGCACGGGGGTGTGCCCCGGTGTTATCATGGGCACGGCTTTTGTTATTAAACATGACGAGCCGCAGATTGTTGAACGCGATATCGGATCAGATGAGATAGATCATCAGATTTCCATGTTTGAAGAAGCGCTGATTGAAACCCGCCGGCAGATCAGGGATGTTCAGGCGAATCTCGGGAAGCAGGTTGGCGTCAGGGATGCCAGATTGCTGGATGCGCATCTGATGGTTCTTGATGACCGCGCTTTTGTTGAGGAAGTGATCACCCGCGTACGCACAGAGAAGCGCAATATCGAATGGGTTGTTAGCGAAGTATCCGAGCAATATGTCAAGGCATTGAGTGCTGTTCAGGATGATTATCTGCGCGAGCGGGTTGCCGATATCAAGGATGTTGCACGCCGCATCATCCGCAATCTCACCGGGGAAAAGAGTGTTTCGCTGGACGAAATGACCGGCAAGCGGATTGTTATTGCGCACGATCTTGCCCCGTCGGAAACCGCATCAGCACCCAAAGGCATGGTGCTGGGGTTTGCCACTGAGCTGGGCAGCCCGACTTCTCACACCGCACTCATGGCACGCGCACTTGAGATTCCCGCTATCGTCGGACTGCATAATGTTACCGGGGTGGTAATGACCGGTGATGAAGTTTTGATCGACGGTAACCGCGGAATTCTTGTTCTGAAGCCGACCGAGCAGGAACTGGAGGAGTATGGCCGGGTTGCAGCCACGCGCCGGCATATTGTTGAAGGATTTTCTAATTTAAAGGATCAACCGGCTGAAACAACCGACGGCAAGCGTATTGTGCTGTCGGCAAACGCAGAGAATATTGATGAGATTGATTCGATAATCTCATACGGTGCCAATGGTATCGGACTGTTCCGGACCGAGTATCTTTGCATGTCTGGAAACTGCGATGTCAGTGAGGCTGCTCAGACCCGTATTTACAGTGAGGTTGCCCGGCGTCTGGCACCAGCCCCGGTCATTATCCGTACTATGGATATCGGCGGGGACAAATATCTTGAGAATGATGGTGCCGAACGTGAACCTAATCCATTTCTGGGGTGCCGGTCTATCCGGTTGTCCCTGCGCTATCCCGATATATTCAAAGAGCAGTTGCGTGCGATATTGCGCGCCAGTGCGGAGGGCAACGTGCGGCTGATGTATCCGATGATCAGCAGCGAGGCGGAGCTTGATCAGGCGAATGCGCTGTTGGAGGAATGTAAAAACGAATTGCGGCAGCAGCAGGTGAAGTTTGACGCTGATATTCAGACCGGGATTATGATAGAAATTCCCGGAGCCGCTTTAATTGCAGGACGGCTGGCTAAGAAGGTCAGTTTCTTCAGCATTGGTACCAATGACTTGATTCAGTATACGCTGGCGGTTGACAGGGTGAATGACAGCGTGGCGTATCTTTATGATCCAACTCATCCGGGAGTGCTTGAGCTGATCCGTCTGACGATTAAGGCGGCTCACGATAATAAGATCTGGTGCGGGGTGTGCGGTGAGATGGGGGCCAATCCACTCATGGTGCCGATACTGATCGGTATGGGGATTGATGAGTTAAGTGTGGCCCCTTCGGTTGTGCCGCTTATCAAAGATGTTGTCAGGAAGCTTTCGCTGAAGGATGCTGAAGCACTGGCTCATGCGGTTGCCTGCGCGGAGTCATCAGCCGAAGCTGGCAAGCTGTGCCGCAAACTGCTCAAACGGATTGCCCCCGAAGTTCTCGAGCTGATTTAAGGATTGGTTTCGCTTGCGCGTGGCAGCCTTTCTTGCTATTATTCTATCTTTCTCTGTCAAAAAATAAGGTTATTGTTGAAAGGATCATTGCATGAGCGACCGTTATGTATTTACGTCTGAGTCGGTGACCGAGGGGCATCCGGACAAAGTATCGGACGGGATTTCAGATTGCATACTGGATGCGTTGTTAAAGCAGGACCCCGATTCGCGCGTGGCCTGTGAAACGCTTGTAAACACAGGATTGTGTGTTATTGCCGGTGAAATTACTACACGTGCACAGGTTAACTATGCGGAGCTTGCGCGGGACAAGATCCGCCGCATCGGTTACACAGACTCTTCCATCGGTTTTGGTTATGACAGTTGTTCGGTGATGGTGTGTCTTGACCGGCAGTCACCGGATATTTCGCAAGGGGTTACCGCTGGTCAGGGGCGCTTCAGGGAGCAGGGGGCCGGCGATCAGGGAATGATGTTCGGCTATGCCTGTAATGAAACCCGCGAACTGATGCCGATGCCCATTATGTATGCCCACCGTCTTACCCGCCGCTTGTCTGAGGTCCGTCGTAAAGGTGTTTTGCCGTTTCTGATGCCCGATGGCAAATCCCAGGTTTCGGTTGTGTATGAGGACGGGCGGCCGGTCAGTATTGATACGATCGTTGTATCTTCACAACACAGTCCGTCAGTTAAAGCCAAGGAGCTTACCGCCGGAATTATTGAAGAGGTTATCAAACCGGTGATTCCTGAGCGTTATCTCTCTAAAAAGACCCGTTATCTCATAAACCCCACCGGACGCTTTGTTGTTGGCGGACCGCAGGGTGACTGCGGTCTGACCGGCCGTAAGATTATTGTTGATACCTATGGCGGAATGGGCCGGCATGGTGGCGGGGCCTTTTCCGGGAAAGATCCATCGAAGGTAGACCGCAGCGCCGCTTATATGGCGCGTTATATTGCCAAAAACATTGTTGCGGCCGGTATCGCTGAACGTTGTGAGGTGCAGTTGGCGTATGCCATCGGTTTTGCCGAACCGGTTTCTGTTCATGTTGACACATTCGGTACCTCGAAAGTGCCTGCTCAAAAAATAGCACGTGCCATCCGTAAGGTATTCGGTATGAAACCGGCGGAAATCATCGCCGCGCTCGATTTGAAACGGCCGGTGTTTGAACCGACTTCGTCCAATGGTCATTTCGGGCGTGTTAAAGCCGCCGAACTGAAGACTTTTACCTGGGAAAAAACCGATAAGACCGCTGAATTGCGTGCGGAAGTGCAGTAAACAGAATAGGGATATTATAATGGCAAAGCAGAATACGAAGAAGAAAACGAAGAAAATATCAAGATCAATGCCGCGTTGTGCGGTTGCTGACATGACTCTTGCCGCGTTTGGCCGGCGCGAAATTGAGCTGGCGGAAAAGGAAATGCCCGGAATGATGGCGCTGCGTGAGGAGTACGGTGCGAAGCAGCCGCTGAAAGGGGCCCGCATCACCGGTTCTCTGCACATGACTGTACAAACCGCCGTACTGATTGAAACCCTTCAGGCGCTTGGCGCGAAGGTGCGCTGGGCCAGTTGCAACATTTTCTCAACACAGGACCACGCCGCCGCGGCCATTGCGGTTACCGGCACGCCGGTATTTGCACGCAAAGGTGAATCGCTGGAGGACTATTGGGAATATACCGACCGGATTCTTGATTGGGGGAACGGGCGTGGACCGAACATGATTCTCGATGACGGCGGGGATGCCACGCTGTTTGTTCATCTCGGTTACAAGGCTGAAGAGGATCCTTCCATTCTTGAGCGTAAACCCGGCAGTGCGGAAGAACGTGTTATGCTTGCGCAGTTGAAGAAAGCGCTCAAGCGTGACAAGGGGCGTTTTCATCGCATCAGTAAAGGCATCATCGGTGTTTCGGAAGAAACGACCACCGGTGTACACCGTCTTTACCAGATGTTCAGTCGCGGCGAACTGCTTTTCCCGGCATTTAATGTGAATGATGCTGTGACTAAATCGAAGTTTGATAACCTATATGGCTGCCGTCATTCGCTGGTTGACGGCATCTGCCGTGCCACTGATGTGATGCTTGCCGGGAAAGTTGCGGTTGTTGCCGGTTACGGTGATGTCGGCAAGGGGTGCTGCCAGTCGCTCAAGGGACAGGGCGCGCGGGTGGTTGTAACGGAAATTGACCCGATCTGTGCGCTGCAGGCGGCAATGGAAGGGTATGAAGTTATGACCATGGATGAAGCCGTCGAGATCGGTGATATATTCGTAACTTCCACTGGATGTTGCGATGTCATTACCGCCAGGCATATGCGCAGAATGAAGGATATGGCAATTGTCTGCAATATCGGGCATTTTGACAGTGAAATACAGATTGACCAGATGCGTAAATACCGCTGGGAATCAATTAAACCACAAGTGGACCGGATCTGGCTGCCGGGCGGTAAAAGTATAATCGTGCTTGCGGAAGGCCGGCTGGTGAATCTTGGCTGTGCTACAGGGCATCCCAGTTTCGTTATGTCCAACAGTTTTACCTGTCAGGTGATGGCGCAAATGGAGCTTTACTGCTCTGAGGAAGGTTACCCGGTCGGGGTGCATGTCCTGCCTAAATCGCTGGATGAAAAGGTTGCCAGACTGCATCTCGGTAAACTCGGCGTTAAACTTGACCGCCTTTCCCGCAAGCAG
>PXDI01000076.1 GCA_003565095.1 PVC group bacterium
TGCCGAGCTGGCGGAGAAATATGCGCGGCTGGTCGAGCGTGCCGATCCTGATCACGCGCGGGTCCGCAAACTGCTGGGCAATTATATCCGGCGTGAATACTCTCCAGATGCGCAGACCGGACGCAGGCACCGGGTGATGCTGATGCTGTTTGAAGGCGAGAATGCCGCCGAAAAGATCTGGTCGATTACCGGCAGTGCAACCGAGGGGCGCGGCAGCGGTCTGACCGTGCGTGACACCTACGGCGATTTTGTTGTCAACGAAGCCGGTGCGGTGCGTTATTTTGAACCGGCGGTGCTGGTTGCCCCTACGCGTGAGCGGGTGGGTATGACCCTGCGGCTATGGGCCAACTACAGTAAGAATGATGGCGGTATAATTGCCGGGGCGGGGGATGTTCCTTCAGGCGAAGGTGTCGAGAAAACCCTTGTGATGCTAAAGCCTGACAACTTCAAGTTTCCCAGCCTGCGAGCCGGCAATATCATTGATATTCTTTCGGCATCCGGACTGCGCATCGTCGGGGTGAAGAAGTTTACGATGTCAATGCAGCAGGCAATGAAATTCTATGGCCCGGTTAAATCCGTTCTGGCTGAGCGTTTTCCTGAGATTGCCGGTCACCGCACCGCGGTTGCATTGCAGCGCGAGTTGGGGTTTGAAGTGCCGGAAGAAATTGTCAGAAAAATGTGCAAGGAATTGGGTCCGCTGTTTGCCGAACACCAGTTTGCCAATATTGTGCAGTTCATTTGCGGAAAGCGTCCCGGGAATGAATGCAGTCAGCCGGCCAGTGAGTCGTGTCTGGCCGTGGTTTATGAGGGGGTTGATGCCGTCCGCAAGATCCGCGATATTATCGGACCAACCGATCCCAGCAAGGCCCGCCCGGGTTCTGTCCGGCGTGAATTCGGCAGTAATATCATGATGAACGCGGTGCATGCTTCCGATTCGGTTGAGAATGCGCAGCGTGAAATCGACATTATTGATATGCAGGATGATACTATTCACCCATGGATGCGCAGATATTTCGGCCGTGCTTGATTTTTTTGTTGCCTACTTTGTCCCGCATCGTTATCCTTTGCCGCGAGCTTCGTTATCACAGTGATACGATGTGACACTAAATTTAAATTTAAATTAATTCAATAAACAGGAACGGAGAGACAATGAACAGACGTGTATCAGCTATTACTCCATCAATAACGCTTGGTATTACTGCGAAGGCCAAGGAGCTGGCGGCAGCGGGCAGGACAATCTTCAGCTTTGCGGCCGGTGAGCCGGATTTTGATACTCCCGAGCATATTAAAGCCGCGGCGGTTGAGGCGCTTGGCAAAGGGTTGACCAAGTATACACCAACAGCGGGCGCGCTGGAGCTGCGTAAGGCGATCGCCGCTAAACTGGAGAATGAGAACGGGATAAAGACCCCGCCTGCACAGGTTGTGGTCAGTTGCGGTGCCAAGCATTCCTTATTTAATCTGGTACTGGCACTGTGTGATGAGGGCGATGAGGTTATTCTGCCTGCTCCATACTGGTTGAGTTATCCGGAAATGATGCGGGTGGCCGGTGCGGATTCGGTTGTTGTTCAATGTTCACAGGAGAATGATTTCAAAATGACGCCGGATGAGTTTGCCGCGGCGATTACCCCGCGCACCCGCGCGGTTATTATCAATTCGCCGTCCAATCCGATCGGGGGGGTGTATTCGGAAGAAGAGCTGCGCGCAATTGCGGAGGTTGCTTTAAAGCACCGGATTTATGTTATTTCTGATGAAATCTACGAAAAAATGACGTATGACGGGTGTCGTCATTTCAGTATCGCCAGCATTTCGGATGAGATGGCTGCTCTTACCATAACGGTAAACGGTTTCAGCAAAGCCTATTCCATGACGGGGTGGCGGCTGGGATATTTGACCGGAGCCCGCGAGATTGTTGATGCTGTTGATGCATTGCAAAGTCACAGCACATCAGGTCCAACCACGTTCGCCCAATTTGCGGCAATTGCCGCTTTGACCGGCACGCAGGCCCCGCTGCAGGAGATGGTTGCCGCTTTTGATGAGCGGCGCAACTATATGTATGAGCGCCTGACATCAATAGCGGGAGTGACCTGTGTCCGTCCGCAGGGGGCTTTCTACATGCTGCCTGATATCGGCGAAGCCGGTATGGACTCGGTAACCTTTTCCGAAAAGCTGATTACGGATACGGGGGTCGCAGTGGTTCCCGGTGCGGCTTTCGGTAACGACCGGACGGTCCGTCTCTCGTATGCCTGTTCGATGCAGAATATTGAGAATGGGCTGGACCGATTGGAAAGCTTTATCAAGGCGCTGTAGGTTTTGGCGGCCATTCGATCCGGTAGAGCGCTTTCCAGTTTTTCCCGGTGACCCAGATTTCTCTGTTATTGTGGTCATAGGCTATACCGTTGAGCACATCCTGTTGCGGGTGTGCGTGTTCATCCAGCGGCAGGTATCCAAGGTCGACATATCCCAGCACTTTGCCGGTATCAGGGTCAAAGCGTACAATGCGGCTGCTATTGAAAATATTGGCCCAGATTTCGCCTTCGATCCATTCCAGTTCATTCAAGGAATGCTCGGGGCCGTCAGGTCCGGTCACGGTAAAGCGGCGTATTTCTGAAAAGTCTGCGGGATTGATCACGCGGATCGCGGCGGAGCCGTCGCTCATATAAAGCTGCCGGTCGTCATTTGTCAGTCCCCAGCCTTCGCCGTGATAGGCGAAGCGGGCTGTTTCGCGCATTGTGGCGCGGTCATATACAATGCAAACGCGTTCACGCCATGTAAGCTGGTAGAGGCGGCCATCCAGCAGGGCGAGTCCTTCGCCGAAGAGGGCGGGGGCGAGCGGAACACTGCGTACAACCCTGCCGGTCTGGCGTTCAACCTCGCGCAGCTCTGAGTGACCGTAGCGGCCGGTGCTTTCCAGCCAGTAATCTCCGTCAATCAAAAGTCCCTGCGTGAAAGCGGCCGGATCATGCGGTAAGCTTTCAATGATGCGCGGACGGATGACAGGTACGGCGGCAGGAGGGTTGGCGGATTGCTGACACCCGCAGGCGCTAAGCAGGGCGGCGGCCAGTGCCGCAAGTAGGAGCGGTTTTTTCATATGCTTAAATAAGTGCCATAATCGGCAGAGGCGGTCAAGTGTTGCTGTATTGAACTTCCTTTCTCGCGTCCGCTGATCTTTAGTCGGCGGACGGAATAATTGGTTTCGGGAAAGATTGAGAAAATAACAGATTTGAGCCCAAATGGTGCAAATGAAGCGGATAATCACTATTCTTGCTCAAAACGGGCTCATGGTTTTGTTTTTTCTTTGCTTCACAAAATCTTTCCGCTCGCCGACCCAAGGTCAGCGAGCGGTATAAAGACAATACTACTTAGAGCCGCTCTAATCACAGTTATGCGCTCTTTCTCTTGAAAGGAGGCACTAGTACAACTAGTATACACAAAACAGCAGAAACGGATTATTGAATATGACGCAATATAAGTACGAGACTCACTTGCATACGGCAGAAGTAAGCCGTTGCGCAAAGCATTCGGCAGAGGAATTTGTGCGCTTTTATAATGAGCGAGGCTATACCGGAATTTTTATTACGGATCATTTTTTTAATGGTAACACCACTGTTCCGCCTGATTTGCCATGGGTGCAGCGTGTCGATCTGTTCTGTCGCGGATATGAGCATGCAGCAGCGGAGGGGGCAAAGACCGGACTTGATGTTTTTTTCGGCTGGGAGTACAGCTATGACTGGGCGCATCTATTGACTTACGGGTTGGACCGGGAATGGCTGTTGGCGCATCCTGATCTGCTGGAATGGCCGGTACTGGACTATCTTGACAGGGTTCATGCGGATGGCGGTTTTATTGTGCATGCCCATCCTTTCCGTGAAAAAATTCAGATTTTACATTTATTCCCCGGGAGGATCGATGCTGTTGAAGTTTTGAACAGCGGGCGATCTGATGATGCAAACCGCCATGCTTTGGATTATGCTGAAAGCTTTCGGCTGCCGCAAACTGCCGGGTCAGACATTCACTCAACCGGAATGACGCGGTTGAGCGGGGTTTTGAGTAAACGCAGATTTTCCTCCGCCGCCGATTATCCTGCCGCGGTTATTGCCGGTGAAACGGAAATATTTGAAGATTTTGCGGAAAAGGCTTGATGGGGCGGCCCGCTTTATTTCATTCATAGCTGGCGGGAAGCAAGCGTATCACGTCATATTCCACCCGGTGGGGCGCATTTGCTATTAGGTGCTACTTTATAGTTCAGCAGAATACGCCACCCACAGAGGGGGACAGGAACCCACGGATGGCAGGCGGAAGAGAAGAGGGAGATTTGCGTGTACGAGTATGTGTACGAGTACGGTAAGACCATGCGTGCCTGAAGCCCCTTACTCTTACACGTACTCTTACACTCGGATCTCTTGACCCATGTGCGGAGAGCACGTTATCGTCGCTGGGGAAGGGGAATGATAACCCACGGATGGGAGGAGGAAAAGAAGAGGGAGATTTGCGTGTACGAGTATGTGTACGAGTACGGTAAGACCATGCGAACCTGAAGCCCCTTACTCTTACACGTACTCTTACACTCGGATCTCTTGACCCATGTGCGGAGAGCACGTTATCGCCGCTGGGGAA
>PXDI01000220.1 GCA_003565095.1 PVC group bacterium
AACTCAACACTCATGATCTGGACACCCCGGAATCTGGCAGACTAAACGCGCCCAGGTGCTTTGGCAGACTAAGTGAGCCCCCTAGGCAAGCAGGGGGGCTAAATTACTTTGTCAATTCACACCTGGTCGCTTTTTTTTAAAATATGTTTGTAGAACGGGCATTTGCCTGCCATTATAAACAGACTAAGCGGGAAACTGCATAAGAAATTACGAGGAGAAATTATGTCGGCAACAACTCTCGGCGGCTGGCTGGTGCATGTCATGCAGCGGGCGGACGGGGCGCTTTCACTCGAGGAAGCCCTGCACGTTATTATGGACAGCATGAAAGACTACTTTCCCTGCCAAAGCGTTGCCGTCATTTTGATCGACGACGATACCAAGGAAATGCGGATCAAAATATCGCGCCAGATCAGCTATACATTTGTCAAAAAATATCATATGAACGGTCCGAGCCCCACTGCCGAGAAAGTAGTGCTGGAACAGCAGCCGCTGCTGCTCAATAACATCACCCCGGACTCAGAAACCTATCGTGAACTGAAACTTGAGCACGATTTCACCTCAGCGGTACTCGCACCGGTGGTGCGCAACCAGCGCGGCGTCGGCTATATCTTTGCCGACCGTACCAACGGCGATAAATTCAACCAATCCGACCTGCTGCATTTACAGGTTATCGGCTTCCTGATCGGCAATATCATGGAGAAGTTCGACCTCATCCAGCTCAGCCGGAAACTGTCGCAACTGGATGACTCCACTCAGGTGCTGCAGTACAAGGCATTTATTCCGGAAATGACGACCGAATTGCAGCGGGCACGCACCCATGATTATCAGGTCACACTGGCCCTCGTGTCTGTCTGCGCTTTCCGCGAATATGTGGAAACTTACGGGATCGACGGCGCACATGCTCTGCTGGCTGAAGTCGCCGGCATTATTAAAGAAAACATCCGCGACATGGACATTATCGGCCGTTTCGGCGCGGATGAATTTATCGTTTGCCTGTCCGGAATGAACCGTGAAGAAGCGCAGCAAAGACTGGATGAAATCCGCCAGATTGTTGCCGAAAAAGCGGTTGGACAGGGCGATACCGCTATTTATCTGCGAATCGGTGCACTGACTCTTGAACATGACAAGGATCTGACAACCGGTACACAGGAAATTCTCGGAGCGCTCGGACGCAGTCTGGTTGAGGCTAAAAGCAGCCACGATGATTCCTCCGGCGCAGTTGTTCATTCTTTAAGCGAGAACTAGAAAAAGGATACAGTTTATGGCCACAGAACTTCAGGGTCTTCTGGATGAGATCAAGAAAAACGGTATAGAAAAAGCGGATGCAGAAGCCAAAACAATCATAGACAAGGCGCGCAAAACGGCCGAAGAGATCACCGCCAAGGCCGAAAAAGACGCCAAGGCCCTGCGTGAAAATGCCGAAAAGACAGCGCAGGAAACTGAACAGTACGGACGTACGGCCCTGACTCAGGCGGCGCGTGATATCGTCCTGTCGGTCAGCGAAGCACTGCAGGCCATGGCGCGCAAGCTGGCTGAAACCGACGCAAAAGAGGCCATGAGCACCGAAGCTTTCAGCAAGGTAATTGCTGATGCAGTCAAGGCTTATGCCGAAAACTCCGGCAGCGCTGATATCGAGGTGCTGACTGCCAAGGATCAGCAGGAGGCTGTCAGCAAACATGTGCAGTCACGCCTCGGCGAAGAACTGCGCAAAGGAATCAAGATTTCCGCCGGGCCTTCAGCCGGCTTCCGTATCCGCGTTGAAAAAGGCCGCATCGAGCATGATTTCACCCCCGAGGCGCTTGTTGAGGCCATGGCAGTATACGTCAATACAGACCTTGCAAAGCTGCTCAAAGATGCCGCCGCTTCCGCTAACGACAAATGATATTGCAAGCGCCATGACTTATTACTATTTCGTCGCCAGTCTTCCTGAACTCAGTCTTGAGGCCGAACCGCCAATGGACTTGCAGCAGTTTGTCGGCGAATGTGCGCTGCATCTTTCGGAAAAAGATTATGCCACACTGACAAAGCTCATGGCCAATGATCCGGATATACAGGCCGCGGCCGAAGGGCCTTTTGCAAGGGTGTGGCTTTCCCGCAGCCGGCAGCTTTTGTTTACACTCGCACGCCGGCGCGCCGCACGCTGGAGCACTCAGGCGCCTGAAATGACCAACGATCTTGCCGACTTCAGCGCCGACATCGAACGCCGCACCGAAGACGCCGCACAAACGGCCAACCCCTTTGAAAGAGAAAAGGCGCTCGATGCAATGCTATGGCATGAATTAGACGAACTTGAAATAAGTCAACCGTTCTCCAATAAGACGGTTTTTGCCTATGGACTGAAACTGAAAATGGTTCAGCGTCGGGCGGCAATGACAGAACCAGCCGGTAAAGAAAGACTGCAGGAATTGCTGGAAATCACTCCGGGAAATGAAAAACAGAATGATGAATAATAAACAAATGGCTCGCGCCGGGGCATTTTACCGTCTCCGGCAAACAGCATTCAATGCGGCGGATAATGCCGCGGGAGAGAAACGCGTATGAGCAATTCTACGGGACGCGTAAAAGGCGTCAACGGCAACATGTTGACTGTCGAGTTTGAGGGGGCTGTCAGCCAGAATGAAGTTGCATATGTCAGTGAGGGCGAAAACCGGCTGATGTGTGAAGTCATCCGCTTGCGCGGCCGCCGGGCCGACTTGCAGGTATTTGAAGATACTACCGGCATTCAAATTGATGACGAAGTAGAGTTTACCGGAGAACTGCTTTCTGTTGAACTTGGACCGGGACTCCTGACACAGGTCTTTGACGGCCTGCAGAACCCCCTGCCCCAGCTTGCCGAGCAATGCGGATTCTTTCTGCAACGCGGCACCTATCTGGATGCGCTGCCGCGCGACACAAAGTGGAAATTCACCCCGAAGGTAAAACAGGGGGATGAATTGACCGCAGGTGAGACCGTCGGCATCGTTCCCGAAGGCATTTTTGAACATGCCATCATGGTGCCGTTCAATCTGCCCGGTCAGGCAAAAATCAAGAGCGTTGTCGAGGAAGGCGATTACACTGTTTCTGATACGGTTGCTGTGCTGGAAAACGATGATGGTGCGGAAACTGAAGTAAAACTGATGCAGCGCTGGCCGGTGAAAGTTCCGATCCGCGCTTATGATGAGCGTCTGCGCCCGGCTGAGCCGCTGGTTACCCGCATCCGCATTGTTGACACATTCTTTCCGGTTGCCCGCGGCGGAACTTACTGCATCCCCGGACCCTTCGGCGCAGGTAAAACCGTACTCCAACAGATCACCAGCCGTTACGCTGATGTGGATATCGTCATTGTCGCCGCCTGCGGTGAGCGCGCCGGTGAAGTGGTGGAAACCCTGCGCGAATTCCCGGAACTGACCGATCCGCGCACCGGCAAAAGCCTTATGGACCGTACAGTCATCATTTGCAATACCAGCTCCATGCCGGTGGCCGCACGCGAAGCATCGGTCTATACCGCCGTCACCGTGGCTGAATATTACCGCCAGATGGGACTGAATGTGCTGCTGCTGGCGGACTCCACTTCACGCTGGGCACAGGCCCTGCGTGAAGTTTCCGGCCGCCTCGAGGAAATCCCCGGCGAAGAAGCCTTCCCGGCCTATCTTGAGTCGGTCATTGCTTCGTTCTACGAGCGCGGCGGACTGGTCAGCCTTAAAGACGGCCGCAAAGGCTCAATCACCATCGGCGGCACAGTCAGCCCGGCCGGCGGAAATTTTGACGAACCGGTTACACAGGCTACACTGAAAGTTGTCGGCGCTTTTCACGGACTCTCGCGCGCGCGCTCTGATGCCCGCCGCTACCCAGCCATCGACCCCCTCGACAGTTGGAGCAAATACGTAAGCGTGGTGGACGACGAATCAGTCAAGGCCGCTCACGCGCTGCTGCGCCGCGGTAGCGAAATCGGCCAGATGATGAAAGTCGTCGGTGAAGAAGGAACTTCCATTGAAGATTTTGTCACATTTCTGAAAGCCGAATATCTCGATGCCGTCTACCTGCAGCAGGACGCTTTTGATGCAGTTGACGGCGCCACCGCCGCCGAACGGCAGCAGCATGTCTTCGCGGTTATGCTCGCAATCATGAATGCCGGATTGAAATTTAAATCGCGCGATGAAGCACGCCGCTTCTTCCACGAGCTGACACAGGTAACAAGAGACTGGAACCGCGCACCAATGGATGAAGACAAGTTCAAGGAACTTGAAGATAAAATCAAAGGACGCATCACGGAGAACGAAAATAATGCAAAAAGTTTATCATCAGATTGATCATATCGCCGGCAACGTCATTACGGTGCGCGCCGACGGGGTCAAATACCGTGACCTGGCGCAGGTAACTTCGCGCCATACCACATCTCTGGCACAGGTCATCCGGCTGCAGGATGACAGCGTGTCGCTGCAGGTTTTTGCGGGTGGCCGCGGTGTTTCCACCGATGCACGGGTACGTTTTCTCGGGCGCTCCATGCAGGTGCCCTACTCCGAAGCACTGTTGGGACGCATTTTCACCGGCGGCGCAGTACCCCGTGATAAAGGACCGCAAATTACCGAAAACCTGATCGATATCGGCGGACCTTCGGTCAACCCGGCTAAACGCATCATCCCGCGCAATATGGTCCGAACCGGTATCCCCATGATTGATGTATTCAATACTCTGGTGGAATCGCAGAAACTGCCGGTTTTTGCACGCGCCGGGGAACCATACAACCCCTTGCTGGCTCGTATCGCCCTGCAGGCGGAAGTCGATGTCATCGTGCTCGGCGGAATGGGTCTCAAGCATGATGATTATCTGTATTTCCGAGACACGCTGGAAAGCAGCGGCGCACTGTCACATACCGTCATGTTTGTGCATACCGCCGCCGACCCGGTTGTGGAATGCCTGCTGGTGCCGGATATCAGTCTCGCCGTTGCCGAGAAGTTCGCCCTGGAGGGCAAACGCGTGCTGGTGCTGCTGACTGATATGACAAACTTTGCCGATGCCATGAAGGAAATCGCCATTACGATGGAACAGATTCCGTCCAACCGCGGTTATCCCGGCGATTTATACAGCCAGCTTGCCGCCCGTTATGAGAAAGCGGTCGACTTTGAAGGCGCCGGCTCCATCACCATTCTGGCAGCCACCACCATGCCGGGGGATGATGTCACCCACCCTGTCCCGGATAACACCGGCTATATCACCGAGGGGCAGTTCTATCTGCGTAACGGGCGGATCGAGCCGTTCGGCTCTCTGAGCCGTCTGAAACAGCAGGTCAACGGCAAAACACGTGATGACCATCGCACCATCATGAACACTCTCATTCAACTCTATTCAGGATATCGCGAAACCGTTGAGAAACAGTCAATGGGCTTCCGAATGGGTGAATGGGATAACAAACTGCTCAAGTACGGTAAACGCTTTGAGGCTGAAATGATGGATCTTTCAGTGAATATCCCGCTGGAGCAGGCGCTTGATCTCGGATGGGAAATTCTGGCCGACTGCTTCGATGCAATCGAAACCGGCATCCAGTCTGATCTACTAGAACAGTTCTGGCCGAAGTAACGGTAAGCGGATATGGCTAAAATAAAGCACACAAAAACGGAATTGAAGGCGCAGAATGAGGCACTCACCCGCTTCGAACGCTTTCTGCCGATGCTGATTCTGAAAAAACAGCAGTTGCAGGCGGAAATACTGTCGCTGACGCATAAAATTGACGAGCTGAAAAGCAAGTACAAGCAGCAGATCGACGGCATGCAAAGCTGGATCAGGGTGGCGGGAGAAAACTTTGCTCTTGAAAGCCTGATTGATTTCGAACGGGTCACGGTTGATCAGGGGAACATTGCCGGGGTCGAGGTGCCGCTTTTCCGTGAAGCGGTCATTAATCTGAAAACACCCGACCTGTTGCAATCCCCCGCATGGGTCGATGACGTTCTGTTAGCGCTGAAGGAACTGCTTACAATCAAAGCCGAGCGGGAAACCCTCGAAGAGGAGCGGCGGCGCATTCAGGATGAACTGCAAACCACCGCCCAGCGGGTCAACCTCTTTGAAAAAGTCAAGATACCCGAATGCAAAGAAAATATCCGCGTAATCAAGATTTACCTCGGTGATGAACAGACCGCGGCAGTGGCTCGCGGCAAGATTGCCAAAAAACGTACCGCCGGAGGTCCGGCTGATCAATCTGAACAACAGGTGGCAGCATGATTGTGCCGATGAAAAAAATCACCGTGCTGTGTCTGGCGGAAAAACGTCAGGCGGCACTTCATCAACTTGAAAAAATCGGCGTATTGCATCTTGTGCCATGCGCCGAACCGCAGGAAAGCGGCGGACTGGAAGAAGCGCGACGCACCCTCGCCCGCACCGGTCAGGCTGTCGCGATCCTCAAACGCTATTTGGCGCCGGAGCATCAACAGCAGCAGTCAGTCACAGCCGCAGGCGGCGACATTGTTGAGCGCTGTCATAAGCTTGTTGGCGAACAGAAGTCTCTCTCGGATGAATGCACCGCACTGGAACGCGAACTGGCGCGCTGCTCCCCGCTGGGCAGATTCGATCCGCAAACACTCAATCAATTAAAGCAGCGCGGACTCTTCGTCAAAGTCTACAAGGTTCCAGTCAAAAACCCGCCGCCCCTGCCGCAAAATGCTTTTGTTCAGGTTCTCAGTGAAGAGCGCGGCATCCAGTGGCTCGTACTGGCCGCAGATACGGCAAGCGAGTACCCGGCAGACGAATTTGACCTGCCAAAGCAATCCATTGATGAAATGCGAACCGGACTCGACTCGCAACGCAAACGCCTGGCTCAGATTGAGGACGAACTGACCGGATTGGCGCATTTGCTGCCGGAAGTCAACATAAGCCAAACAGCGGCCCGGAACAGGCTCGCCATGGAAGAGGCCCGTAGCGGCATGGGACAGCATGAGCAGCTCGCCTACCTTACCGGATTCTGTCCTGAACCGCGGATTGATGAACTCAAACAGGCCGCCGCCGCTAACGGCTGGGGACTGGTTATCGATGCTCCGGAAACTTCCGATAATGTACCGACTCTGGTTGAATATCCGCGGATTGTAAAACCGATCAAGGCGGTTTTTGATATGCTGCAGATTCTGCCCGGCTACCGCGAGGCCGACATTTCCGCGGTGTTCCTGATTTTCTTCAGCATATTCTTCGCCATGCTGATCGGCGATGCCGGTTACGGACTGCTGTTTATGCTGGCCACGCTCGCCGCCCGCCGCAAATTCAAAACAGCCCCGTCATATCCCTTTGTTCTGTTAGGCATTCTCAGCACAACAACAATGCTCTGGGGCATTATCACCGGTAATTATTTCGGCATTCCGCCGGAAGTTCTACCGGCTTTCATGCAGGGCATCCGTGTGCCGTGGCTGCTTGAAAGTGATAATATTATGCAGTTGTGCTTTGTTCTGGGTGCAGTTCATCTGACCATTGCGCACATCTGGAACGCCGTTATCTGTTATCCCGACAAACGCTGGCTGGCACAAACCGGATGGATCGGGCTGGTCTGGACGATGTTTATCCTGGCTTCAGCAGTAGTCCTCGGCAATCCGCTGCCGATAGCGCTCACCGCAGTTCTGTTCGGCGGCGGCATAGTTCTTGTGGCAGGCTTTATGACCCCGCCGGCTGATTTGAAAAAAGATTGGATCAACCATGCCATGCTGCCACTGAATGTGGTGAGCTGTTTTGTCGATGTTGTTTCGTATATCCGCCTGTTTGCCGTCGGGATGGCATCCCTGCAGGTCGCACGCAGTTTCAATGATATGGCCGTCGGTGTCGGTATGAGTCATATGCTGGCACTCCCGATCAGCGCACTGATCCTGCTGCTGGGACACGGACTGAACATAATGCTTTGCGGACTGGGTATACTGGTTCACGGGGTACGGCTCAATACGCTTGAATTCTCGCTGCATAAACAGCTTGAATGGGCCGGATCACCCTATAAACCGTTTGGAGCAAAAGAGTAAACTAAGCAAAAAAAAGGAGAATGAAAATGGACGCAGAAATGGTAATGTCGATTGGCAAAATCGGTGCGGTAGCGGCTCTTTCACTGGCGGCAATGGGTTCGGCTCTGGGAACGGGTGCAGCCGGGGCCGCGGCAATCGGAGCATGGAAACGTTGTTATGCGCAAAGCAAAGCAGCCCCGTTTATGCTGATTGCGTTTGTCGGCGCACCGCTTTCACAGACAATTTACGGCATGATTCTTATGTTTGTGATGAACGGACGCATTGAAGAAGGCGCTCCATGGCCGCAAATGGTCGGCGCCGGCGTTTTTGCCGGACTGGCAATGGGCTTTTCGGCGTGGATGCAGGGACGCGCCGGTGCCGGCGGATCACACGCGCTGGCCGAAACCGGCGAAGGTTTCACTAACTATCTGGCTGCGCTCGGCGTAATCGAAACCGTCGCCATTTTTACAATGGTATTCACTTTCTTCGTGATTTGACGCTTTTTGCCTTGCATCCCGCTGGTTTTGGCGTAGATTGTACCCGTTTGTCATTTACGGGATATTAAGCTATGACACAATACATTCTGCTCATAATCAGCGCGGTGCTGGTCAATAATTTTGTGTTGACCCGTTTTCTGGGTATCTGCCCGTTTCTGGGAGTATCCAAAAAACTACCCACCGCGCTTGGCATGTGTGGCGCGGTGGTCTTTGTTATGACCTCCGCTTCAGCCGTTACATGGCTGGTGCACCGCTTTATCCTGATTCCACTCGGAATCGACTTCATGCAGACCATTGCATTCATTCTGGTGATCGCGTCATTCGTGCAGATGGTTGATATTGTCATGAAGAAAACCGCCCCCGCACTGCACGGCGCACTGGGTATCTTTCTGCCGCTGATAACCACCAACTGCGCCGTCATGGGTGTGGCAGTGCTCAATGTGCAACTCACCCACCCGTTTCTCAAAAGCGTGGTTTTCGGCTTTGCCGCCTCACTCGGCTTTGCCCTCGCCTTGATTATTTTCACCGGTCTGCGCGAGAAAATCGACCGAGCCAATCCGCCTAAGTGTTTTCAAGGTGTGGCGATTGCGCTGGTTACCGCCGGCTTGCTTAGTCTGGCATTCATGGGCTTCTCGGGGTTGGTGCGCTGATGGATATGCTGCAATTTATACTGATCACCAGCGGAGCCATTGCGTTAGTCGGCGTGGTTTGCGGAACCGCACTGGCGGTTGCCGCACGCTTTTTTGCGGTACACGAAGATCCGCGCATTGAAAAAGTTGCCGAAATTCTGCCGGGAGCTAACTGCGGCGGATGCGGATTGGCCGGCTGCACTGAATATGCCCGGGCCATCGTGGTTGATGGAGCTGCCATCAACCTTTGCGCCCCCGGCGGCAACGAAGTAATTGAACAAATCGCCGCTTTTCTGGGCCGTGAAGCCACGGCGGCAAAAAAGATGGTGGCACTGGTTCTGTGTGGCGGCAATGACACACAGGCGCAAAAACGCCATGCTTATAATGGTGTAGCTGACTGCACCGCTGCGCAGGCCGTCAACGGCGGCGATAAAGCCTGTACCTACGGCTGCCTCGGTTACGGAAGCTGTTCGCGCATCTGCCCTGTTGCCGCCATCGAAATCTGCGACGGTCTGGCCAAAGTCCATCCGGAACTGTGTATAAGCTGCGGCGCATGTGTGAAGGTATGTCCGCGCAATATTATCAAAATGGTTCCGGCCGATGCCCCGGTGCACGTCCTGTGCTCTTCGCACGATAAAGGCCCTGTCGTCAAAAAAATGTGCAAGGTCGGCTGTATCGGCTGCACGCTTTGCACTAAGCAGGTGGAAAACCAGGCCATTACCATGGACCGTTTTCTGGCGGTAGTTGATTATTCAAAGGAAACCCCGGGCAAAGCCGCCGCCGAAAAATGCCCGGTCAATTGCATTATCGCCGCGGATGACAGCAGTAGCGATGCCCAACCTGAAGTTTTGCAAAATGAAAATAATTAAAGCGCCATATAAAAGCTGGGGCGGAATTCACCCGCGCTACCACAAGGATCTTGCGGCGGACCGCGCCCTGCGCGAAATGCCGCTGCCGGAGCTGCTGCAGATATCAATGTCACAGCATCTGGGTGCCCCCGCTAAGCCGGTTGTAAAAAAAGGCGACAGCGTCATGCAAGGCACCCTGATTGGCGAAGCCGCCGGCTTTATCTCCGCCAATGTTCATTCCCCCGTTTCCGGTGTAGTCAAAGATGTCGTTCCTGCCATTACTCTCACCGGCGCAATGATCGATAGTGTTGTCATCGAGCCCGACGGAGAAGATAAACGCGTGAATGATCTCGCCCCCCTCGCCGACTGGCAGGCTGTCGCAAAAAAAGATCTGATTGCACGGGTGGCCGCCGCCGGGGTCGCCGGCATGGGCGGGGCCGGCTTTCCTACGCATGTAAAACTTTCACCGCCGCCGGATAAAACTATTGATACCCTGATAATCAATGGCGCGGAATGTGAACCATATCTCACCGCCGATTACCGGCTGATGCTCGAATCGCCCGAACGCGTCTGGCTGGGAGTTTCTATTCTCCGCCATATTCTAGGAGCTAAAACGGTGCGGATCGCCATCGAAGACAACAAACCGGAGGCCATTCGCGCCATGGAGCAGGCCATGCGAAATGCCGACGGCGATGTGGCAATCGTCGAACTGGCCACCGAATATCCGCAAGGCGCAGAAAAGCAGCAGATTTTCGCAATTACCGGACGTGAAGTGCCCTCCGGCGGCCTGCCGATGGATGTCGGGGCGGTTGTCGAAAATGTCGGAACCGCTGCCGCGGTCTTTGATGCCGTTTTCGAAGGAATGCCGCTGATCCGGCGCATCACCACGGTAACCGGGCTGCCGCTGAATGCCCCCGGCAATATCATCGCACCGCTGGGAACATCCTATCGCGCACTCATCGAAGCATGCGGCGGTTGTGCCGATACCGTGAAATTGATTTCCGGCGGACCCATGATGGGTATCGCCCAGGCGATCGATACAGTCACCACAACAAAAACCACCTCCGGCCTGCTGGCCCTCGGTGCACCGGATGTCTCTTTGTATGAATCAATGCCATGCATTTCATGCGGCCGCTGCGTCGATGCCTGCCCAATGAATCTGGTGCCGTCCGAACTCAGCCAGTATCTGGAAGCCGAGGATTATGAAGGCGCCGAAGAATTGCATGTGATGGACTGCATCGAGTGCGGCTGCTGTGCATTCAGTTGCCCGGCACACCGTCCGCTGGTGCAGCATATGCGTCAGGGCAAGGCCCGTGTCATGTTGAAACGGAAAAAGAAATAATTATGGCTGAAGCTATCGACAAACAAGATCATTTATTTGTGGTAAGTTCATCGCCGCACACCCATTCGGGTGCATCGGTGAAAGCGATCATGCTGGACGTAATCATTGCCATGCTGCCGCTTACCGGGGCGGCAATCTACCTTTTCGGCTGGAATGCCATCCGGCTGCTGCTGGTATGTGTGATAAGTTGCGTGGCAACCGAAGCCGCCTGCCGCAAGGCAATGGGACGCAATGCCGGCATTGATGATCTGAGTGCCGTGGTGACCGGCATGCTGCTGGCCTTTAACCTGCCCCCCGCCCTGCCCTCATGGATGGCGGTCACCGGATCAGTAATCGCCATAGCGTTGGCCAAACAGGTTTTCGGCGGCATTGGCTATAACCCGTTCAATCCGGCACTGATTGCCCGTGTGGCATTGCTGATCTCTTTCCCGGTGGCAATGACCACCTGGTCGCCATGGATTATGGCCGCTCCCGCCGCCGGGATTGACGCACTGACCTCCGCCACCCCGCTGGGCGCATTCAAAAGCGCGATCGACTTCGGGCAAACCGTGCCCTATCTGACCAACAGCACAACCTTTATGCAATTCTTTGTCGGTCATCAGAATGGCTGCATCGGTGAAGTCTCTAGCCTGGCAATCCTGCTGGGAGGGCTTTATCTGCTGTTCCGCCGCTGCATCAGTTGGCAAATACCGGCCTTCTATCTGGGCTCAGTGGCGGTACTTTCAACACTGATCTGGGCCGTGGCACCGGATAAAAACCTGCCGCCGCATCTGCATCTGGTTACCGGCGGACTGATGCTGGGTGCCTTTTTTATGGCAACCGATATGGTAACCACCCCCGTCACCCGCAAGGGTATGGCGGTTTTCGGCGCCGGCTGCGGAATCCTGACAGTGCTGATCCGTGTGTGGGGCGGATATCCCGAAGGCGTCAGCTTTGCCATTCTGCTGATGAACGCTGTAACTCCTTTGATTAACCGCGCAACCCGGCCAAGAGTCTTCGGAACAGGAAAGAAGAAATCATGAAAGAGCAAATGAAACTGGTGCTGGTGCTGTCAATGATCTGCCTTGTTTCCGGCATACTTATGGCATTGGTTTATAATGTGACGGCCGAACCGATTGCCCGCGCTCGCGAAGCCGCCCGCATGGATGCGCTGCGGCAGGTGCTGCCGCCAACCGCCGCAGCACCGAAACTCGAGGAAAGCACTATCACCTACGAGGGACAAGAGATTCCGGTGGTTTACGCACGCTATGACGGGCAACTGCTGGCAACTGTCTTGCAAGTTAAAACCGCCGAAGGCTATGGCGGGGATATTGAGCTGATGGCCGGAATTCTGCCCGACGGCAGCATTCAGGGCATCGCCATTCTGGACCATAAGGAAACCCCCGGACTGGGTGCCCATATCAGCGGGCGTGCATTTCTTGACCTTTTCAAAGGCAGAAAACTTGACGGCACAATCTGGAAGGTGAAGAAGGAAGGCGGGGATATCGACGAAATCACCGCCGCAACGGTTTCATCGCGCGCGGTGGTTGACGCCGTCAGAATTGCACTCGCAGCAAACAGCGCCGAGTGATGAGATAAGGATTTGATGATGAAATTTTATCAGGAACTGATTAAGGGGTTATGGAAGGAGAATCCGATTTTCCGCCTGGTACTCGGCATGTGTCCGGCACTGGCTGTAACCACTTCGGTTGAAAACGCATTAGGCATGGGATTGGCCGCCACCTTTGTACTGGTTTGCGCCAATCTGGTAATCAGCACTATTCGCGGCATAATCCCCGCCAAAGTGCGCATCCCCTGCTTTATTGTGGTGATTGCCACGTTTGTAACAATCGTCGACCTGCTGATGAATGCCTATACACCACAATTGCACAAAAGTCTCGGCATCTTCATTCCGTTGATTGTTGTAAACTGTATCATTCTGGGACGTGCCGAAGCATTTGCCTCGCGGCATAAAATACTGCTTTCGCTGGCAGACGGCATCGGCATGGGGATCGGCTTCACCATCGGACTGGCGGTGCTGGGGCTCTGCCGTGAGGTGCTCGGCGCCGGCACCATCACCATCTGGGGCGCACTCCAGTTCAATGTACTCAACTTTGACCCGATGATCCTGATGATTCTGGCACCCGGCGGCTTTCTGGCACTCGGCTGCCTGCTGGCACTGATGAACCATGTCCAGCGCTGTCTCGCACACCGCGCCGGCAATGTCTACGAACCACCACCCCACCTCGATTGCCGCCATTGCGTCATCTGCAAATGGGGCGCGGAGTAGAGCGGGTCTCGAAAGTTTTGTCGTGATCACGCTCGCTGACCTTGGTCGGCGAGCAGGAGAATTATGAAAAACGGCACAGAAAACAAAGAGAAGAGCCCTGCTGGAGCAAGAACTTGGGTAACCACCTTATCTTGCTCTATACGGGCTCAAATTGTCTTTTGAAGGTTTTTCTTTATTTGAATTTTCCGTCCGCCGACCAAGGTCAGCGGACGCGATAAAAACGCCCCTATCACGAGAAAACTTTCGAGAATTACTATAGATTACGCGCCGAATGCGTTAAACCAGGCACGTTTCACGAACGGCAGCTTGTCACGGCGGGGACCTTCCGCGGCAGGAACACCAACCGGCAGGATAATCCGCAGAATCTTATCGGACGGAACACCAAGCATATCGCCGATTGTTTCCGCACGGTTTTCAGCTCGCAACCAGCCGTCAATCCAGACGCTGCCATACCCAAGCGCCGTAATCGCCAACAGCATATTTTGCGTTGCTGCACTGCAATCCTCAACCTGAAACGACATGTCCTGATAAACCGGTTCGGGCTCGCGATCCGTAATAACACAGATCATCGCCTTGGCCTGCTGCATCGCCGGCATAGTATGCAAATTGCCGATAGCAGCCAGTATTTCCGGATCATCCACTATCACAAAACGCGTGGTCTGGGCATTGCACCCACTCGGGGCCGCCAGCCCGGCCGCAACAATTCTCTCTAAATCACTCCGCGGAACCGCCTCTTCAGTATATGCCCCGCGATAACTGTGCCGCGCCTCAATCGCCTTGAATAACTCCATAATATTCTCCTGCTTATATTATAATGGACACTAACCTTGCTAATCGTATAATTTGACCTTATATCATAAATTTAGTGATTTTCAATGTTATATGAAAAAAGTGCGCGTTAACGACATAATGCAGCGTGGGTATGTTTACACACTCACCGAACCGGCCGGGCTGAACTTTCATCCCGAATTCAAACCCGAACTCACCCCTAAGCAGATGCTGCAACTTGGCGTGTTCGGCGGCAAATACATGACCGACTGCACCGCCGAATTCCCCGCCGACTGGTTTGAGAAGGCCAGACTCTGCGCCGAACGGCACGATCCTTCACTGAACTTTTTCGGCGTAAACGCCTCCCAGCCCTTGTCCGTCTGGCAGGAAAAGGGCTGGATTCATGACGAAGATCCACGCGGATGGTTCCAGTGGTACTGCCGCTATTACATGGGACGTAGAATCGACGACGATGATCGCCAGATAAAACGTTGGAAAGCCATCAGCCGCCATATTGCCCAGCTCAAGAAAAACTGCCGGCCGGGCGATATTCATTGCCGGCCCCGCCAGCGACAGTCAATACTGCACTGGGCATATGATTCACGCAAAATGTAATTATGAAATAAAGGAGCAGCGGAATGAGTATTGCCGATGATCTTGAGAAACTGGAGGCATTGCGGACCAACGGCACATTATCTGAAGCTGAATACCTGACAGCCAAGAAAACCCTGTTGTCGGAGAATATACCTCATGCAGAGCACCCGCCACAGGCGTCCGGCATCCAATCAGTCGATGTTAATACATGGTGTCTGCTTATTCACCTGTCACAATTCTGCGGTTATCTGCTACCGTTTGCCGGGCTCGTTGTCCCGATCATATTGTGGCAGATCCGCAAGAACGAAGCCGAAATAATTGATCAGCACGGCAAAGTTGTCGTTAACTGGATCATTACCGAAATCATCTACTTCGTTATCTCATTCATTCTCGTCTTCTTAATCATCGGCATTCCATTGCTACTGGCCTTGATCGTGGCAAGCATCGCCTTCCCGATAATCGGCGCCATCAAAGCCAATAACGGAGAAGTATGGCGTTATCCAATGTCATTTAAGTTCGTGTAATGAGTGTGGATATTCAACGTGTGAACACGCCAGTCCGGACCAAATCCGGTCCGGCGGAGCAAGGCCATTGCGGATACTGATCATTGACACCCACTGCGAAATATGGCTGTATTGAAGCAGAAAATGAGCCTGGATGCCTGTAGGCGTAAGCTGGCCTTTATGGTTTCAGCAGCAGGCGGCAGGCTCATTTTCTTTTTCCTTGCACTATGGCCACCTGCAGACCGTCTTGACTGATGCTTTGCCGTCTGGCATTGTTTCCCCAATGCGTTACGGTGTTGTACACACGTTGGCGAATAACGCAGCAGGAAACCTCATGCATATACAGGATCTATTTGACGAATCGTTTCTGCGCGCACAGTGGCATGCTGAATTCATGCAATTTCAGGAGACCCCGGATGCCGCCGCCTTGCATCAGCGCCTAAAAGCCTGGGCCGGACGCGAACTGCTTAACGAACGTGAATCAGAAACCGCTTTTATCCAGCGTTTCTTTGCCGAAACCTGGGGTTACACCCTGCAAGGCCATGCCGCGCAGCCGGATGCCTATACCTGCCGTCCGCAGTTCCAGATTGCCGGAGCCGGACAGCGCGGCGGCGCGGGCTTTGCCGATCTGGCCCTCGGAAACTTTGGAACCGCTGCCGAGCCCATCCCGCAGGTGCTGTGCGAATTCAAGGATATCCGCTCCGGGCTGGACAGTCCGCAGGCGCGCAAAGGCAGCAACCGTTCGCCTGTCGAACAATGCCTTGATTATCTGAACGAAGCCTGGCAGCGCCGCCGGCGCGATGCACTGGTGGAACCCGCCTGGGCGGTGGTCACCGATATGAACGAATTCCGGCTGTATTCACGCTTGCGGCGCGGACAGTTTCAGCGTTTTGTAATCAGCGGCGGCGGCAGCGCCCTGGCATCTGATCTGTGCGCCGATAACGACACCGCCGCCTTCCGGCGGTTTATCTTCTGGCGCATGTTCCGTCCCGATATGCTGCTTTCCCGCGGCGGCGCAAGCGCACTGGCCCGCCTGCTGCAGGATCAGGTCACCCGCGAAAAAGACATCGAAAAAACTTTTTACCGCGAATACAGCGCCTACCGCAAATTTGTGTATGAATGCATTCTTGAAGCCAATCCCGATTTCAGCGGCACGCGCGGCAAACTGGTGCGCCTGACCCAGCGCTTTCTCGACCGCTGCATTTTTGTGCTCTTCTGCGAAGATATGGGCCGCGAGCTGCGCTATCCGCCCGAACTGCTGCGCGACATGCTCATTGAACACAGCCAGAGCCGCCACTACAATCCCAACGGCGGCGCGCCCTGGAACGAAATGCGCGAAATCTTCAGCGCCATGCGCGACGGCGGTGAATACGGCCCGCATACCATTGACCGCTTCAATGGCGGACTCTTTGAGCCCGACGCGGATCTCGATTACCTGCGCATTCCCGCCAAAGTCTTCTGCGCCAAAGATCAGGCCGGGGCGATACTCAAACACCCCCGTACGCTGCTCTACTTTTCCGGTGCATACAACTTCGGTCTCTCCAGCGCTTCCGGCGAACGCACAATCGGCCTGACCACCCTCGGCCGCATCTTTGAGCAATCCATCACCGAACTGGAAATCATGGAAGCCGATGCCGACGGGCGCGTTTCCATCAACCGGCTCACCAAACGCAAAACCGACGGCGTGTACTACACCCCCGAATGGGTCACGCGCTATATTGTTGAGCAGACCATCGGCGGACGGCTGGCCGATATCCGCGCAGCCCTCGGGGCGGACGAACTGAAACCGCTCGACGATGCCGCCATTGCCGCCTACCGCGCATTTCAGACAGACGGCCGCCGGTCTGCGCCGGTGGCCGGTGCACACCGCGAATTTCTGCGCCGCTACCGCGAAAAACTTGATCGGCTGCGCATTGTTGATCCCGCCTGCGGTTCCGGCGCATTTCTGATCCAGGCGCTCGACTACCTGCTGGCCGAATACCGTCATGTGGTGGAAGAACAGCAGCGGATTGAAGGCCATGCCCAGCTATTCGATCAGGACTCACTCATCCGCTCGATTCTTTCCAACAACATCTACGGCGTTGACCTCAATCCGGAATCCGTCGAAATCACCAAACTGGCGCTGTGGCTGCACACCGCCAGTCCCGGACGACCGCTCTGTGCGCTCGACCGCAATATCTGCTGCGGCAACAGTCTGGTAGGAGCCGACTTTGCCGAATTCTACCGCGCCAAACATGCAACACTGTTCGACGACGTGGACGAAAACGAGCGCGAACGCATCAACGCCTTTGACTGGCAGGCTGCATTCCCGACCGTTTTTGCGCACGGCGGGTTCGATTGCGTTATCGGCAATCCGCCCTATGTAAAGCTGCAGCACTTCCGTCGTGCCCAGCCCGATGTTTCCGAATACCTGACGGAAGCCAACCGTTCCGACGGAAAGCCGCTCTACGAAAGCACCCGCACCGGCAATTTTGATATGTACCTGCCGTTTATCGAAAAAGGCATCGAACTGCTTCGGCCCGACGGGCGTATGGGCTATATTGCGCCCAACGTCTGGATGGTCAACGAATACGGCGCCGCCCTGCGCGGCAAACTGAAACGCAACCGCGCACTTGACCGCTGGCTCGACTTCAAAAGCTTCCAGGTCTTTGACGAAGCAATTACCTACACCGCCCTGCAATTCTTCCGCGGATCACCCACCGCTAATATCGCCTGCGCCTTTACCCCCGACGGCAATATTGCCGCCGTCAACTGGGAAACCGCCGATCGCATTCCCTATGACAACCTGCCCGATGATGAAGCGTGGAACTTCGCCCCCGCCGCCGAAATGACGCTCATGGAAAAACTGAAAAATAGCGGAAAGCCGTTGGAACAGTGCTGCAAAGGGATTGCCGTGGGCATTCAAACCAGTGCGGATTCCATCTATCATCTCATTCGCATTGGAACAAACCGGTATCGAACCAGTTCTGGTGATGAAGTTGAGATTGAAGACGCACTGATGCATCCGCTCGTGTCCGGCCCTGAAGCCAAGCGGTATCAGGAACCCAAGACGGACACCTATTTGCTGTTTCCGTATGTGGTTCATGAAGGGACGCGCTCCTTTTCGTCCGCTGCAAAACTGCGTCTTTACACCGCAGATGAAATGGCTGCACATTTTCCGCATGGCTGGGCATATCTGAAAACCAATAAAGACGCGCTGCGGGGCCGTGAACGCGGTAAATTCAATGATGAACTTTGGTTCAGGTTTGGCCGCAACCAAAATATCG
>PXDI01000317.1 GCA_003565095.1 PVC group bacterium
CAGCAAGAGCTTTCCTGCGGAAGAGCGATATGCTTTGACATCTCAAGGCCGGCAAGATGCTGCGATCAATGCATGAAGTTCCTAACGCCTAGCGCCTAACGACTAGTGCCTAACTCCTGGGGGAGAAAAACCAATGAGCTCCAAGTACTTGATGAAACGACGATTAGCCCCAAGACTGGGGCGCAATTATTGACAGAACGTATGAGGTACTGTCAAAAGTTTTATGAAAAGTATGAAAACGCATGAAAAGATGAATGGGTTGACGACTACGGCGACGACTACGGTGGACGATTTGAGAATCTCTCCTCGTAATCCGTAGTCGTCGCCGTAGTCGTCAACCGAAAGGAACACACAATGAAAATAGTAGTTTTAGATGGTTACACGCTAAATCCTGGGGATCTTTCGTGGAACGAGCTGGAAGCGCTGGGGGCCTGCACAGTGTACGAACGCACCCCGGCGGAAGAAACGGTTGCGCGGGCATCTGATGCCGACATTATCCTGACAAATAAAACCATACTGGACGCTGAATCTATCCATCAGTTATCGCAGCTAAAGTATATCGGCGTGCTGGCAACCGGTTACAATGTGGTGGATACCGCAGCGGCCGCGGCGCGCGGCATTCCGGTTTGTAACGTGCCGGAGTATGCTTCCGCTTCTGTGGCACAAATGGTCTTTGCGCATATGCTTAATCTGAGCAACAATGTCGCCTTACACAGTGCCGGCGCACGCAAAGGGGAATGGTCTTCTGCGCGCGATTTCGCCTACTGGCTCACCCCGCAGATTGAACTTGCCGGCAAAACACTCGGCATCGTGGGTTTGGGTCGTATCGGACACGCCGTGGCAAAGGCGGCACAGGCATTCGGCATGCAGGTGGTGGCCTACCGGCCGTCAGTGCAGGAAGGGACGGATAACGGAATCGAAATGGCATCCCTTGAGCGGGTTTTCCGAGAGAGCGATTTCATCAGTCTGCATTGTCCCCTGAATGCTGACACGCAGGAACTGGTCAATGCCGAACGCCTGAACACGATGAAGCCGGGTGCTTTTTTGATAAATACCGGCCGCGGGCCATTAATCGATGAGCAGGCACTCGCAGATGCGCTCAATGCGGGACGGATTGCCGGAGCCGGGCTTGATGTGCTTTCATCCGAACCGCCCGCGCCGGATAATCCCCTGCTTTCCTCCCGCAACTGCTATATTACCCCGCATATTGCCTGGGCAACCGCCGATGCCAGACGACGGCTGATGGACATTGCCGTTGACAATGTGAAAGCATTTATCAACGGCCAACCGCAGAATGTTGTAAATGGGGTCTGAGCCTTTTAACTTTTCTGCCGCTAGCGCTATTGAATAAGAAGTAAGCGGCTGCGATGTAAATGATGTGTCGAAGTTTCTCAAATTGGCAAGCCATGAGACCGTCCGCTGAGCTTGCTCAGCGGACGGAAATATTCAAATAAAGAAAAACCTTAAAAGACAAATTGAGCCCATATGGAGCAATATCTGTGTTAACCTCATAATATCACTCCATGCGGGCTCTTTTTTGTTGTTTTTCAAGCTTTCTTGAAACCAATTATTGCGTCCGCCGACCAAGGTCAGCGGACGCGATAAAAACGCCCTTATCGCGACACAACTTTTGAGAACCGCTATGATTATCCGCTTGACGTGCGGCATAAATCGTGTACATAATTGCGTGACAATGGAGGTACATCATGAGATTTCTTAGTGTGCGGGACTTGCGGGGAAATTCGGCGCGTGTTTGGCGCGAGTTGCCTGTCGAACGGGAAATGGTTGTTACCAGCAACGGTCGTCCTGTTGCTGTTTTAACGTCTGTTGATGAGAGCAGCGTTGAGCAATCTCTGGCCGCCTGGCGACAAGTGCGGGCAAACCAGGCCATAGCAGGCATCCAACGTCAATCCGTGCGGAACGGCACCGACCGGCTTTCAATGTCAGAGATCGATGAAGAGATTGCCAGACTCCGGAAGGATCGAAGAAAGCGTTCAAGGTGAGGGTCGTTCTTGACACGAACGTAATTGTATCTGGACTGCTATCGCCTTTTGGTGCATGTGGTGAGATTGTTCGGATGCTTACAGCGGGTGTCTTTGTGGTCTGCATCGACTCGCGCATTTTGCTTGAATACGATGAAGTATTGCGCCGGCCCAAATTTCGCATCGATCCCGCAAATGTTGATATCTTGTTAGAGTATATCGAAAACGTCGCAGAGGTTTACACAACCGTCCCGCTTGCCCGCCCCCTGCCGGATGAAGATGACAACCCTTTTTTGGAGGTTGCATTAGCTTCCGGCGCAAGTTTTCTTATCTCTGGTAACCTCAAGCATTTTCCCAGACAACACAGACAGGGCGTTGCGGTTCTGTCACCTAAATTGTTTCTTGAGCAATGCCGTGGACGCAAAACATGATACTTCCATGCGAAAACATTTCTCGACAGAAGAACACAGAATGTCGTTAACGGTATTTAACTTTACATTCTCCCCAGTAATGGTGCTATCTATTACTTTTCACAATAAGAAGGGAATCTGACATTATGAGCACTTACAGTTTACCCCGGCGTGAGATTGCCTGTGACGAACGCTGGGACGTGATTGTTGCCGGGGGCGGGCCGGCCGGCTGCACTGCGGCTGCGGCTGCCGCGCGCGCCGGGGCAAAGACACTGTTGATTGAAGCAACCAGCATTCTCGGCGGGATGGGTACCAGCGGGCTGGTGCCGGCGTGGTGCCCTTTCACCGACAAGGAAAGAATCATCTATGGCGGCATGGGGGAAAAGGTTCTCAAGACCTGCATGGCCGGAATGCCGCATGTACCGCCGGACCGGTTCGACTGGACACCGATCGACCCTGAACTGCTTAAGCGCATTTATGATGATCTGGTTACAGAAAACGGTGCCGAAGTGCTTTTCAATACGCAGGTGGCCGCTGTCGACAAAGCCGATGACAATGCCATCAAAACCATTATTACGGCCAACAAGTCCGGACTGAGTGCATTTCGTGCCAAGGTTTATGTTGACTGCACCGGTGATGCCGATCTGGCGGCATGGGCGGGCGCGGAGTTTATCAAGGGTGACGAGGACGGCGAGCTGCAGCCGGCAACGCATTGCTTTATGCTGGCGAATGTCGATATGTATGCATACACATATGGCTGGCGTCCCTTCAAAAACAGCAGCGGAACCGGAATAATGGACAGGATTCTGGCCGACGGGAAGTATCCCTTAATCCCCGACCGCCATTCCTGTAATAACATCGCGGGGCCCGGAGTGATCGGGTTTAATGCGGGACATCTCTGGGAAGTTGACAACACAAAACCGGAAACCGTCAGCAAGGCGCTAATGGCAGGACGCAAGATGGCCCAACAGTTCCGGGATGCGCTGGCTGAATACTGGCCGGAAGCCTTTGCCAACAGTTTTCTGGTGGAAACCGGATCGCTGATGGGGATCCGTGAAACACGCCGGATCATCGGCGACTATATTCTCACTGAGCAGGATTTTGCCGAAAAACGCAGTTTTGAAGATGAAATCTGCCGCAACAATTATTTCATTGATATCCATCACAAAAAAAGCGAAATCGGCACGGTGCTGGAAGGCCACAGCACGGCGCTGCACATGGGCAAAGGTGAGTCGCATGGCGTACCCTACCGCTGCCTGACGCCCAAGGGGCTGCGGAATGTGCTGGTGGCCGGACGCAGCATTTCAACCGACCGCGCCGTCCAGGGCAGTACGCGGGTTATGCCGGTGTGCCTGTGCATGGGCGAAGCCGCCGGTATTGCCGCGGCAATGACCGCCGCCGATGACAAGCACGATATCCGCGGTGTCGATACCGCCGCCCTGCGCGCAACCCTCAAACAACACGGTGCCTACCTGCCGGATGATGGTTAAGACAGGTTAATATTTCTTCTGCGTCGCGGCGGACGGAGACAGGATATCCAGACAGCATATCATTTACCGAAACAATATTGATCCGGTCCAGGTTCCGGAAGGTAACAAGCTGGTTAATTCGCACTCCCCGCTTACGGCAGATGTATAACGCATCACAAAAGGCCTGCTCCAAAGAGGCGGTCGCGGAGTTGACCGGCGGTGCATATACGGCCGTTGATACACAGATAAAGACAATTCTACCGCAAACTGTTTCGCGCACCCTGCCGCGGTTGTGTCTGCGGCGCGTGAAACACGTGATTTCCCGCTGTTTCTGAGCAATTATCTGTTGATTGTACAAAACATACATGCCCGTGATGTATGCCAGATTGTCAAGTGCCGGAACAACATCTTCTGCTACGGCGCCACCCGGCAGTCCGTAACAGCCTGCGCTGTAGCGTTCAATTACTCCATGTTTGATCAAACGCCGCAACGCCATGTTCAAAGACTGAGGAGACAAGCCGGAAATGTTGGCCAGTTCCGTTACACTGAAAACAGTCTTGCCATGTTCACGGCGCTGCTGTTCCAGTTTTCTGCTCCATTCAATCATCCGCATGTTCGCCTCCGGTCGGCATGCATGTCTCAATTACATTCAGCGCTGCCTGCAGCACAGTTCTTCCACCTCCGGCATCTCGCAAATGTGCTGCTGCCGTACTTTCAAGCTGTGTGTCAATCACTTCACGAATAGCGCGGGCATGATAATCAGAATGCTGAATTAAATCTGCATGGCGCTTGTGTACATCCGGTATGGAAATCCGCAACGCAACGCACTTGGCCGCCAAACGGACGGTAGAGTCCGGGTGTAGATGATTCTTGAAAAGGTAGATATCCAGCAAGTCACGGTGACGTAGATAAACCCGGTTGAAAACGGCCAGGATTTTACTCTCGATCATATCAGCATCAGAAACGGTCGGATAAATAACACCGGAAGCGGTGCGTAATTCAATATTGTCGGCACAGATAATCCTGGTAATCTCAACCGGAATCTCTATTCTTCCGGTCGGTGAGTCTGTACCCCAGAAAGCCAGGTCAATTATTTTCACAGCGGGGTTATCGGCATCCGGACCGCTGTACGCAGTTGCCCGTCCGTCAAGTTTGAAACGTTTTCTGACTTCGGGAAGCAATCGGCGTTCAAAAAGCTTCAACAATTCCTGCTGTTTATGTTTTGGATCACCGCCCCAATGATAGTCGATATCATCCGACACCCTGACACTGTGATCAAGAAAGCGGTAGCGGAAACCACCAATCAACAGCAGGTTACGTCCGGGCGGGTTCGAAGCAACCATCCCTGCTATCGACCGCTGGATTTGCTCAACAATATCCGTTTTTACATTAGTCATACTCATAACATACAACTCCTTGTAACATAATACAACCTTAAAGTTATTATTCATTACACGTATTTGCAGAAAATGGGGACAGACAAATTATCAAGAACATGACCAGGCTAGAGCGGTTCTCAAAAGTTTTGTCTTGATAGGGCCGTTTTATCGCGTCCGCTGACCTTGGTCGGCGGAAGCAATAATTGCTTTCAAGAAAGTTTAAAAAACAACAAAAAAGAGCCAGCATGGAGCAAGTATTATGAAGTTAACACAGATATTGCGCCATATGGGCTCATGTGTTTTTTCAGCGCTGGGTGGATGAATTATCCTGCTCGCCGACCAAGGTCAGCGAGCGTGATCAAGACAAAACTTTTGAGAATTATTTTAATTCCCTGCCGGATTAATTGCCGGTTACGGCATGGAACGCGGGTTTGGGTTGCAGGGCACGGTCGAACAGCAGCGGATGGTCAGTCCGTCCGCGTACGGGAAAGTAATTTAGCCAGGTGTCGCCGTCGTGCGTATTCCAGAAGGTTACCGCCTGGATCACAGCACTATGGCGCACAAACAAATCAAACAGCTCACGGTAGCGCTGCGCCTGACGCTGGTGCATCTCTTCCGTCAGACCTTCTTCAAAAACACGGTCTTCTTCCATCAGCTCACTGCCGGGCTCACGCCATGGCAGTACACTGACATCAAGCTCGCTGACATGCACAATTAATCCGGCTTCAGCAAACGCTTTTATACTGGCTTCAATTTCCGCTAGCGGCGGACGGTCAACCTGCAGGTGCGCCTGAATGCCGATTCCGTCAATCCTGACACCGGCGGCGCGGAGCATTTCAACCAGACGCAACACACGTGAACGCTTCGGTTCGGTTTCAATGCCGTAATCGTTGTAAAACAGTAACACATCCGGATCAGCAGCCGCAGCGGCACGAAATGCCTCGACGATATAATCCGTTCCAAGAACTTCGTACCACTGGCTTTTACGAAAATCATTATCTCCACGCCCGTCCGCCAGCGCTTCATTTACGACATCCCACGAAAGTACCCGGCCGCGGTAGCGGGTCATTACCGCAGTGATATGTTCACGCAGCCGCTGTAACGCGGTCTCACGATCAACCGGAGCGCCGTCTGCATCCTCAAAAAACCAGTCCGGACTCTGCCGGTGCCAGACCAGCGTGTGACCGTGCACCGCCATGCCGGCAGCCAATGCGGCTTCAACCAGACGGTCGGCTTTTTCAAACGTGAACTCTCCGGGATGCGGCTGCAACAGACCCGGCTTCATGACATTTTCAATGGTCACCCGCCGGCAGTGATGCCGGATCAGGCTCCATACTGACTGATTATCCAGGCTGCGCGGGCCGATACTCATTCCAACGTAGAAATTGTCAGCAAAAGCCTGCGAAAGTGACGGTTCGGTTCTTTTCATTATACCCTCTTGCGCCGGCAGCATGCCCGGCACCAGCAGTTTTATAACCAGCACCAATGCCATGTTTAAAAGAAATCTTTGATACATAAAGCCATATCTAGCATGAAAGACCGACGGAGGCAAGAAAGGCGCAATCAATCAACGCGCACAATACCCAGAAAGCCGTCAACTGTCAGGTTTGCTCCGTCTTTGATTTCTGATACGGCGTCTTCTACTCCGGTAACACACGGAATGCCGTATTCGCGGGCAATAATTGCGCCGTGAATCAACATACCGCCGCGCCGCTCAACAATCGCTCCGGCCAGCGGCACAACAAAAGTCATTGTCGGGCTGATGGCATCACAAACAAGAATGTCACCGTTGCAGAAACCGGCCAGATCTTCGTGGCAGGTAATCACACGCGCCCGGCCGGTTGCCAGCCCCGGAGAGGAGGGCTGACCGGTCAACTGCCGGGCGGTAACGGAGATCCCTGACTGCGGCTTCTGCTCCGTAAAAACCGCCATTGAATGCTCGGGCGCGGATTCCGCTTCCGGTTTTTCCCGCCCACACAGCAGCGCGCAGATTTGCTCCGCCGTCAGCTCCCGGGCCGGATCACGCAGTCTGCGCTGTCCTTCGAGCATTGCGGCGTTAAGCTGTGCTTCCACTCCGTGCAAATACACATTATCATCATCACGCAAGCGGTAGCTGACACGCGCCAGCTCCAGCATCTCCATTGCCTGCGGCAACTGCTCCGGCGTGACTTGCATAGCAAACCGGGCGGTCAGGCGCGAGACATCCTCCTCTGTAACATGCCTTTTGCGCTCAGGTCGCGAGGCCATCTCAAGCAGAAGCTTTCTCATTCCGGCAGAAAGTCCGGAAGCACGGCGCAGCAGCGGCGAAGTCAAATCACCGTATTCTTCTATAAACTGCGCCAATTTGCCGCTGAATGCCTGAAATAGCTCATATTCCCCGCCCTGCTGCAGGCTGTTCATTAATTTCTCATCCTGACGGATGATGGATGCCAGTTCCTCGAGTTTCTGATTGCGGTTGAGACTTTGAAAATCGCGGCTGCCCAGCAGGTCAACAAACTCGTAAGGGTTTTCAGGATGAACTATATCATTGTAATACTGCCCGAAAAGCCGGACTCCGTGAGCAAACGGAATCAAATCATCCCAATAAACCTTGATCCATTTCTGATAAACTTCATTGCGGTGCTCAATTTCCGCGGCCAATACCTGATCGTTCAATTCGCGCAGCGCAAGTCTGGCCATTTGTGAAGCGTCCTGCAGCATTCCCGGCACAATTTCTTTTTCAATTCTTTCACGCAGTTTCTTCAAGTTTTCAAAAGTACGCGAAAGAGAGCGGTACCAGACTCTTTTATCATCCGGATCACTTCCGGTGGTAGTAATTGGACGCGCCTGCAAGAGAACAACTGCCCCGGCATCGTTAATGGTCCATTCCATATCCTGCGGGGTGCCGGCCAGTTTTTCAAGGCTGAGGCATTGATCAAAAACCGCGCCGACCTGTGCATCATCCAGCGGCGGCCGTGCAGCGGCTTCCGGCGGCAACGGCACACAGCGCACACCGCCGGGAACCGGCACAAGCATGCTGCCGCGGGGAACCGGATAATGTTCCAGCCGCAGCGGTCGCTTACGCGAAACCTTCCAACGGTCCGGTTGCACCGTCCCGTCAACCAGCCCCTGATTCAAACCGTAGACCGCCTCGATGACTGCATTGTCTCCACCGGCCGGATCAATGCTGAATGCCACGCCGGAGACACTGCCGTGAACAAGCTCCTGTATTATCACCGCCATTGATGCGGAAAAGACATCCAGTTTAAGCTCCTTGCGATACATCAGCGCGGCATCGCTCCATAATGAAGCCCAGACAAGCCTGACGTGCTCCAGAATGGCTTCCGTGCCGGAAATATTTACAAACGAGGCATGCAGCCCGGCAAAAGAACCTGAACCGGAATCTTCGCCGGGAGCGGAAGAACGCACCGCAACCGGCCGGTTGCCAAAATGTTCTTCAATCAGCGGAGTAAGAGATCTTGCCAGCTCCTGCGGCAGCGGTGTGCGCAGAAACATGTTTCTGATGCGCAGCGCGGCATCCCACACTTCCTCCCAGCGCATCTTGTCCATCGGCTTGCGGTTGAGCTCCATCATGATGCGCTCCCCCAGCCCGGTCCCGCCGATATAGTCACGATACGCCCGGCAAGTCAGGCACAAGCCCTCCGGCACAGTAAAGCCGTTGAACTGGAGAAAACCGAGGGCGGCCGCTTTGCCGCCGCATTCAGCAGAGCCGGCGGCATGCGCCTCTTGATATGAAGCGATCAGGTTCATGCGGGAAGATCATATTGAACAACATGCTGAAAATGGTCCACCCAGATATAGCTTCTTACATCCAGTGCCACCAGTGCGGTCGTGGGCGCGGCCAGAAAATCCTGCAGATAGGGATGCTTATCCAGAAAGACGCTACTGCATTCCGGCTGCGCGTCCTTGTCGATTTCCTGCACTGTACCGGCCGCGGTAACCGCTGCCGCGTTATGCAGATCCTCTTCAGTGTTGGTTCGGTTGTCGATCAACAGAGCCACATTTGAATTGCCGCTGATATTTCTGAACTTGCGGGTCTGGCGCGTGGTTACAAACAGCAGGCGGTGCAAGTCAGCCGTTTCCGCAAACGCTACAATGCTGGTATAGGGCACGCCCTCATCGGCGGTAGCCAGCACACACAGCTTCTGTGAAGCTAGCAGTGCGGCAATTTCTCTTAGCTGATTGTGATCTTCCGGCATATAGCCCTCCTTTACACATACCTGTGAATATAAGCATATAAACTCAGATAAAACAACCGCGGAAAAACGCGCCCCGATATTGACCGCTTTGGCATTTTGCCCTACTGTGCTATGCCAAAACATGGTACTGTCAAAAGTTTTATGAAAAGTATGAAAACGGTATGTGAGTGTGTGGGTATGTGAGTGTGTGAGAGTTTTTTATGAGCGTAGTGAAGCATTTCAGGGAACTTCTGGTTTATCGCGAGGCATTTGAGTCGGCCATGCAGATCTTCGAGCATTCGAATGGTGTATCTCATGCAGTCAGGTTAGAGAAGATGAGGCCGAATACGAACTCCCAAACCCCCATACCCACGCACTCCCACACTCGCAAACAAAGTACTTGATGAAACGACGATTAGCCCCAAGACTGGGGCGCAATTATTGACAGAACGGATGCGATAGAAAGGGGGCAGGATGAATATGGATAACGCATTTGCTGCTTTTATAATTATCGGGATATTGATACTTGCCGGAAAATTTATCCGTCGCCGGCTGGCTTTTTTGCGGCGGCTGTTTCTGCCGAGTTCAATCATTGCCGGTTTGCTGGCTTTGTTACTCGGTCCTCAGGGAATCGGCCGCATCTCCGGCATAAACGGAATGTGGACAGAAGCAATCCTGGAGGTCTGGTCAAAACTTCCCGGTATTCTGATAAGCGTTGTGTTTGCGGCATTATTTCTGGGCAAGAGTCTTCCCGGAATAAAGAAAATCTGGAGCAAGGCGGGCCCGATGGTCGCCCACGGTCAGACGATGGCATGGGGTCAGTATGTGGTCGGCATATCACTGGCTATGTTTGTGCTGGTTCCGGTGTGGGACAGCAGCCCCCTGGCCGGAGCGCTGATAGAAATCGGCTTTGAGGGAGGGCACGGCACGGCTGCGGGACTCGGAAATACGTTCCGTGAGCTGGGTTTTTCCGACGGGGCGGATATGGCGTTAGGGCTGGCCACTATCGGAGTGATTATGGGGGTACTACTGGGCACCATGGCCATCAACTGGGCCGTATGGAAACAGTATATTGCTCCTCCCGGACGCTCTCCGCAAGATGAAGAAGCAATGGCCGAGCACGAAACACGCGAAAAAAACGAAGCTGACGATTTGCGCGACAAGGCGATTGAGCCACTGTCGTTCCATTGGGGACTGGTAGGCTCATCTATCGGACTTGGTTGGCTGTTACTAAAAGGCCTGATATGGATCGAGAACGCCCTGCTGACACCGCTGGGCTGGCCGGAACTTTTCAGACACGTGCCCCTTTTCCCACTCGCCATGATTGGCGGCGTGGCCGTTCAGTCGCTAGGCGACCGTCTGGGATATGCCAAACTTATTGACCGGCAGTTGATGAACAGGATTTCCGGTTCTTCCCTTGATATTCTGATTGTTGCCGCGATGGGAGCGCTTTCCCTTGATGCGATCGGCGCCAACACAGGCCCGTTTCTGCTTTTGGCAACAGGAGGGATCTTATGGAACATTTTTGGTTTTGCAATATTAGCCCGATTGATGTTTCCACGCGACTGGGTACCGAACGGGCTGGCCAATTTCGGACAGGGCATGGGCATGACCGTAATTGGCTTGCTGTTGATCCGTATGAGTGATCCGCAAAACCGCTCGGGAGCGATGGAGGCGTTTGGTTACAAGCAGCTACTGTTTGAACCGATTGTCGGCGGCGGGCTTTTTACCGCCATATCACTTCCCTTGATTTATCAGTTCGGACCGGGCCCGGTGCTTGCCGGAGTGACGGCATTAATGACGGCATGGCTTATCGGCGGATTATGGCTTGTCCGCAGAAGAAAGTCTTCATAAAAACACAACTGTATACTCATCTGCACTGATAACCAGGGAACAGGCACCTTAGCCTTGGTTTGCAAGTGGTGGTATGCATTATGCTTGTAAAAGCATCACAAAACAGAAAGGAATAACCCATGATGAGACCAGGAATAATATGCTGTGTACTTTTAGTTATAGCGGGCGGCTGCAGTAGAAAGCCGGCGGAAGAAGCAAGCGAAATCCCGCTACAGGATGAGACCCCAACCGCGGATGAGCTTTCGCTGGGCTTCAGCGATGAAGGAACCGATCAGCCGCAGGCGTCCGCACCCGCCATCCCGTATACTGCCGACAGACCGGAAAAAGTCAGCCTGCCGGGAGAAGATGCTGAAATCGAAGAGCATTTTAGCGTGATCAAAGAATTGACGCGGGAGGCAATGTTTACAGAAGCATGGCAGCTTGCCCGTGATTTTCGCGCGGAAAATCCTGATCATCCGCAAGTAGCGGAGATGGATCAAATCATCAACCGGCTGAACCGGTTGCGGCGCGATGCCCCCGGCATCACTTATGCCATCAGCCACATTAGCGATCCCAATCCGACTGTGCGCGATGTTGTTCACCGGCAGCTTATTCAGGGCGGGGAAACCGCCGCGATCATGCTGCGGAAAGCCCTGCGGGATGCTCAAAATCCCGCCGTTAGCCTTTTAGCGGCGGAGCTGCTGCTGCGCAAGGGGGATACTGACAGTCTCGACGATTTTCTCATCCGTATTGACCGCGATGAGCATGCGGCGGAAGAACTCACGATCATTGACATTGCCGCGGAAATGCTGCCCGAGCAGGAAGATCATAAGGCGTTACAACAGGCGGCGGCTTTACTGAAAAAATACAATTCCGCTGCATTCATCCCGCTGGCCGAAGGGATTTTCAACGCAGTAAGGTCAGATGAAGCGAAAGCCGCAACAGATGCGGCCGCCACCGCTGCGGACTATCTGCGCCGGATGGCCGGAATGAGTGACGACACAGCGTTGTTGACGAAAATTGCGCGCGCCGCGGCGGCAAGCGAAGACGCAGAGCTAATAAGAGGCTTTATGGTTCCGGGGGATCCGCGGCAGGCCACGGGAGAGGTTCATGCATATTCAAAATCACACAATAACTTTCCGGCTGTAAATGCTTTTGAAAATGATGACCGCTGGCTGCCGGAGCAATCGGCGCTGCCGGCGGTTTTTGTCACCTACAAGTTCACCGACGGCTATGCCTACATGGTGGATAAATACCGGATTATGACACAGCATCACAATTATGAAGGTCGCTCGCCGGTTGATTTCACACTGCAGGGATCAGATGATGGAACAGGCTGGACAATTGTTGATACCGTGCGCGGGGAAGCGGACTGGGGGGCGGATGAGTGGCGTGAATTTGAAGTTGATAATCCTGGTTTATATCAATACTACAAGCTGGTAATTGAGAAATTCAGTGGCGATCAAACACACGGCGGAATCCGTCATATTGAATATCACGGGCAATGGCGCCAGCCGCGGTGAGGGGGATTGTAAAACGCGGAACGTTGTGTAGTTTGGGAGCAAAGAAAATTAATAAACATACTCTTTTTTGTGATCTATGCTTTCTTTGTGGTTAAACATTCCCTCCCCCGTGCATGGCGCGGGCCGGCGGCGATGGATGATTACCTCGCGAGGCGCTTATTTTGCCATGAAGATGGTTCCGGTTACTTCCGGCTGGATCAGGCCCAGATCCTGAAAGCGTTCGGCAATGCGGACTTCGTCAAAATAGCCGATTTCGTTTTGGTTGCCGTCGCCTTGGACATCAATATAGATACGCGTAATGGCGTTAGCATCCTTCCAGAAATCGGAAGTGCCGGTGGCGTCCGGTGTACCGAGACCGGCTTCAGTGAAAGCCTTCGGCGGATCAACCCAGACCGACCAGCGGTCAGTCACACCGTCATAGTTCTTCTCGAGTTTCGCAACAAACAGATAAGTCTGGCCGCCGACCGCCGGGGCAATATTGGTACCGAAGGCATGCAGGCTCTGGTTGTAGATGCCCCAGCGGATAGTGCCACCGCCCAGGTCATATTGCCACGGGCTGCGATTGCTGCCGTTGGTGCTGTCCGATATGCGGCAGGCAGGCCATCTGGCGGCACGGCATTTTCTTGAACAGGGCTTTGCCGCTTTCGGGTTTCTTGATATTGTTTACTACAACGTTCAACAACTGCGCCAAGGTTTTACTGAAGAGCTTGAGCGTAGCGGTCATAGTTGCCGGGTGCTGGATATTTCGCGCCTCTCGCCGGTTTACCAATGGGATGAATATGCGGCGTTGGTTAAAGAATGGCTGATCGGATTGCCGAAGCCGGTGGCGCTGCTGGCATACAGCGATTACCGCGCGGCGGCGCTGGTGACACTGGCACGTGAAGCCGGTTTGAGCGTACCCAATGAAGTTGCGATTGCCGGTGTCGGCCATGACCCGTTTGAGTCGGCGCTGCTGCACATCAGCCTGACTTCCATGGCGCTGAACTATGAACGCATCGGATATGATGCGATGCGCTTGCTGGACGATCTGATGCATGGAGCGCCGCCGCCGGATGAGCCGCTGAAAATCCCCCCGCTGGGACTGGGGCTGGGCGACTCAACCGACACGCTGTATTGCGCCTCCCCGCTGGTTCGCCGCGTAGTCGGTTATATCCGCGATAACTTGGCCGATGATATTTCAACCGCTATGCTGACCGACAGGTTTTCCGTTTCGCGCCGCTCATTGCAGCGTGAATTCACAAATGCGCTCGGACACGGGATTCACGAGGAGATTCTGCGCGCGCGGTTGCGACACGCCCAGCACCTGCTGCTGAACAGCGTCCTGCCGCTGGGGGAGATTGCCGGCAGATGCGGGTTCTCAGACCTACGTGCATTGTCGGTAACCTTTAAAAAACATTTTGGCATCCCGCCGTCAATTTTCCGGGCGCAAAAGGTAAAGCCTTTTCAATGAGCCTGATGCATCGGAGCGCGGTCATGCAAACTTAGCACATTCAGGGTCTGCTGGACTGCCCCGGCGGTATCAAAAAGCTCCCGGGCATGGTTATGCCACGGCAGCGCGCCGCCCGCCCCCCAAATGGCGGCGGCGGCATCATACATGCGCACGTTTTCCCTCATCACCGCCATACAGCGCGCGACCAGTTCATCGCCCAGCCGACTGCGCAAATCGTCATTATCTAGCGCTATTTCAATGATCAGCCGCGCCTCGGTCTCTTGCAGGCCTTCACGGATCTGCTGATATTGCACAGTCCGTTCGGGTCCATCGATGCCCGGAGCAATAATTGTTTCGCGGTTACGGATCAGGTTGCCGTAAGCGCGCATCCCCCGCGTTCTGCCGTAACGTTCACTGCCGGGTCTTCTCACCGGCCAGTAATCGAACCAGAAACGGCTTACCCCCCAGAAGGTGCGATTACCTAGCCCTGTACCGCGCCCGCCGGCAACATTACCCGTAACCAGATTCCGATAGCCGATGGCATGGCGGAAATTATCGTCGCCCAGTGTGCTAAAATGGAAACGTGCCGCGGAGGCCTGTGGAAAAACATGATTCCAGCCGCCGATAACACCTTTGGCATTCACACTGCGCCGCCGCGGGGACCATGGTTCTTCGTGAAAACCGACATTAAGACCGTTGTGATTCCATTCTGTTGTGTCCCACGGAGCACTATAGCCGCGCGCATGCGAGAACACATTCCATTTCAATCCGGGGGCAATTTTATTAAAGGCCTCGATAGTTGGTGGTGACGGCTTACCGTCCAGCGCGGCAGACAGCATCACAACATATTCCGGCCAACCGATATCGCGCACAATCGCGCGTGTTGCGTCGACCACCGGCTTCCAGAATTCCACGCCGCCTTCAGCGCTGTACCAGGGGGCATTTACCGTCTCGGTGCTGCCATCGGCATTGCGCCGGGTGATCTGCATGCCCTCCTCTGCAATGCCCCTGCCCTCCCCTTCCCAGAGATGCAGACCCAACAGGCGCGGCGGGCCGACAATATCATTGTACAGCCGCAGGTAACGTTCAAGATTTGTCAGGTCGGGCTGCAGCCGCCCATCGCGCTCCTCCCAGTAAACTATGGTCTGGCTTGTACCCAGGACACTCGGCATTGCCATCGGCAACCAGAGAATATTGTTACCGATACCGCCGAGCAGCTCTAGCGACTGCGCCAGATAGGGCATATGCTCATCGCTCCACAGCGGAACATCATAGCGGTATGCGGTATTCTCTGCCTGATGCATCATTCCCACCAGCGAAACATATTGGCGGCGGTCGGGCAGTTGATAGGCACCGACGGTCAATTCTACAGCAATATTTTCAGCAACCTCTCCGGCGGTAACCTGCGCCTGGCCACGGTAGACACCGGGACGGGCATTTTCCGGAATATCGACCAGCACCCAGACCGGATGGTGCAAAGCATCAGGCCCGGGGTTGGTTCCCAGAACGCTGTAAGTTTCATACTCATAACCGTCATCAGCTCCGACTGCATCACGGTGCACGCGCGAAGCATATAATAACTGTAAAGAATCACCGTCAAGTCCGGCCATGGTGATTTTGGGAGCCGGAAAGGGTTGTGATGACGAAGTGACAATCGGCGCCGATGCCTGCCCGCCGCGCGGTCCGATCAAGCGCAAAACGGCCTCTTCATCTTCCGGATGGGGATAACTATCGGGAGTAATGTCACTATAAGGGCTTGCCGCCCAGATACGGATACCTTCCGGATGCGCTTTGCGGGCAGAAGTCACTCCGCTGCCGGCGGCCAGCAATTCGGCCTCGACCAGCCCTACGCCCAGAAAGCGGCCGTCACGAAGGCGTGGCCAGTTCCTGTCTCTGAAACGACCGGTGTGATCCATCGGATCCGGCGCACTGTTCACCAATATAGCCAGCACGTTCTTCCCCGCTTGCAGCAATTCCGCCGGTAATGTCAGATTGCGCACATGCCGTAGACGGTGCTCGCGCAGCCAGTCAGCATACTGATCGGTATTTCTGTTTGTGACCGGTTTATCGTCATCACCTTCAACAAACCATGCCTCTTTCCCGTATACTTCCGCCGCCATATTCAAAACGTCATCCCCCTCTGCAAGATGCTGCCGGGCAATTTCTGTTCCGTTCAGATATACAACCACCCCGCCACGGTAGGCCAGAGTAAGTGTCAGCGCACCGGCCTGTGCCGGATTTTCTATCGAGAAATAACCGCGGACCGCCAACTGATGGATATTGCGGCCGCCACCGAAACCCCAGGCGTTTACCTCCACCGGCAGCGCCAGATTATAATGTGGCCATTGGCCGGCATCAAAACCGGCACTGTGCCAGTCTTCCGGCAGCGGCACTGTATCTTCAACGACCATTCTGGTACGCCAGAGACCGTCGGTGGTGCTGATAACCGCCTGCTGGGCACGAGAGCAGACCGCTGCAACACAAAGCATGATAACTGAAGAAACCGCCATACGGACAGTCTTGCGGGAGACGATTTTTGATGTTGTGTTGGGCATAATCTTTCCTTTCTTGGTTCTCTTGATTATCCGCCAGTTGTTTATTGAATACCCTGCCGGGCACGTTGAATCAAGAAACATCTAATGCCCCGCCTGCTTCGTCGACGGCTTTTTGGTATTGTTTAACCGGCGTAATTGGTCTATAGGTAAGACTTTTATGAACAATCAGCAATCTACCGAACATATTGACGTGCGTTATGTTGCGCATCTGGCGCGGATGAACCTCGATGACAGCGAGGCCGCTGTGCTGCAGGGCCAGCTTGAACACATCCTGGATTACGTTCAGCGCATCCGTGAGCTGGATGTTTCCGGTATTGAGCCGACTTCCCACGCGCGCCCGCTCACCAATGTCTTCCGCGAGGATGCAGTTCGGCCGGGGCTGGAACACGAGACGGTCATGGCAAATGCACCCAAAGCAGGCAACGGCCTGTTTGCCGTGCCGCAGATCATTGAATAGCAGATTTTAGAACGGTTGAATAATGTCTCAGACAGAGCTTTACAAACTGGATATCGCGGGCGCAAGTGAAGCGCTGGCCGCCGGCAGTATTACATCAGAAGCGCTGGTGCAGGCATTGCTGCAGCGCATCGAAGCCACCGACCAGCAACTGAACGCCTATATTGAAGTGGTTGCTTCAGACGCGCTGGAGCAGGCGCGTGCCGCGGATAAACTGCGTGCGGAAGGTGACCGGCGGCCGTTGCTGGGGATTCCTATCGCTGTGAAGGATGTGCTTAACGTCAAGGGACAGACCTGCCGCTGTGCTTCAAAGATTCTGGAAGGCTACCGCTCACCGTACGACGCCGGCGCAATCGCCGCCTTGCGCAAAGCCGGCATGGTTTTCCTCGGCCGGACCAACATGGATGAGTTTGCGATGGGTTCCTCCACCGAGAACTCCGCCTACGGACCGACACGCAATCCATGGAACACCGCCTGTGTTCCGGGTGGTTCCAGCGGCGGTTCAGCCGCCGCGGTGGCGGGCCTTGAGGCGCTGGCGGCGCTTGGCACGGATACCGGCGGATCCATCCGCCAGCCGGCGGCTTTCTGCGGATGTGTCGGATTGAAACCGACTTACGGGCGGATTTCGCGTTATGGATTGACTGCATTTGCGTCGTCGCTTGACCAGATCGGCCCGCTGACCCGCAGCGTGCGCGATGCCGCGCTGCTGCTACAGGTCATGGCTGGTGCCGATCAGCAGGATTCCACCGCGCTGGATGCCGCGGTGCCGGATTATTCCGCCGCGCTACGGCCGGACATGCAGGGCATGCGGCTGGGTGTGCCGCGCGAGTATTTCACCGCCGGTCTTGATGCTGAGGTGGAAAAACATGTGCGCTCGGCACTGGAAACCTGCCGTAAACTGGGGGCGGAGCTGATTGAGGTAAGTCTGCCGCATACTGAATATGCCATTCCCGCCTATTATGTGGTGGCCACGGCGGAAGCTTCGGCCAATCTGGCGCGCTTTGACGGTGTGCGTTACGGATTCCGCGCCCAAGAGGCCGAAGATCCGATTTCAATGTATGGCCGCACCCGCCATGATGGTTTCGGCAGCGAGGTGAAGCGCCGCATTATTCTCGGCACCTATGTGCTCAGCAGCGGCTACTATGATGCATATTACCTCACCGCTCAGAAAGTGCGTACTCTTATCCGGCGCGATTTCGAACAGGTCTTTGAACAGTGCGACGCCTTGCTGGCGCCGGTCTGCCCCACTCCGGCATTCAAGCTGGGTGAATTGACTGACGATCCGCTGCAAATGTATTTAAGCGATGTTCTGAC
>PXDI01000103.1 GCA_003565095.1 PVC group bacterium
AATGATAAGAATGATAAAAAAATCCGTGTTATCCGTGTAATCCGTGGTAAAGATATATAAGCAAACAGCTTATGGATTATTTCATGAAGTTGATGAATAGCTCAGGCTAGAAAATTCAGAAAATCACATAATATTCAGCGCATCGACATCAATCTTCCATTGCACTCCCGGGGGCATTTTCAAGCTGCGCTGCAGCTCGCGCAGCGCGCGGGCCAGCGGCGCCACCGCCTTGTGCCGCAGCATCACCTGATAGCGGTATTTGCGCTTGGCGCGGGCCAGCGGCGCGGGAACCGCATCCGACACGGTCATATCCGTCAGCTCCGCCTGCAAGCGCCGCGCCACCGTTGCCGCCGCCAGCTTGACCGCATCCTCGCGCTCGCCACTGAAAGTCAAACAGGTCAAGTGCCGCCACGGCGGATAGCCCAGCTCCTTGCGGAACGCCAGATCCTGATCCGCCAGCCCCTCGAAATCCAGCCGCCGCGCCGCCTGCACCGCGGTATGAAAAGGCGTGAAAGTCTGGATGATCACCTCGCCGGACACATCCCCGCGCCCCGCCCGCCCCGCAACCTGTGCCAGCAGTTGAAAAGTACGCTCGCCGGCCCGGAAATCCGGCAGATGCAGACTCAAATCGGCAAACAAAATGCCCACAAGTGTAACATTCGGAAAATGCAACCCCTTGGCAATCATCTGCGTTCCAATCAGAATTTGCGTCTTGCCGCTGCGGAAATCGCCTAGAATTTCATCATACGCCCCGCGCCGGCCGGTCACATCGGCATCCATCCGCGCAATTGAAGCCTTTGAAAAACATTTCTTCACAATCCCCTCGACCCGCTGCGTGCCGATCCCGGTGAATTTGAAGGCCGGATCAGCGCAGCCCGGACAGCGTGAGGGTACCGCATGGTCAGCGCCGCAAATATGACAGCGCATCCGCTCATCGGAACGGTGATAGGTATACGAAACACTGCAGGCATCACATTCGGCCACATAGCCGCATTTGGGACAAATAATCGATGTAGCATAGCCGCGGCGGTTCAGAAAAAGGATTGTCTGCTCGCCGCGCTGCAGCCGCAGTTCAACGGCTTCGAGCAGATCGCGTGAAAACACATTCACATGCCCGGTGCGCTCAGCTTCAACGCGCATATCGACTATCCGCATGACCGGCATGGTGCGGTTGTCCGCCCGCAGCGGCAACAGCGCCAGGCGGTATTTCCCGCGCTGCGCATTGGCCCATGATTCCAAAGCCGGGGTCGCGGAGCCCAACACCGCCGGACAGCCTTCAATGCGGGCACGCATTACCGCCATATCACGCGCATTGTAGCGCGGTGCCTCTTCCTGCTTATAACTGGGCTCGTGCTCCTCATCCACGATGATCAGACCGGGCTGTTTCACCGGCGCAAAAATGGCCGAGCGCGCACCGACCACAATATCCGCTTCACCTTTGCGGATCCGGTACCATTCATCATAGCGCTCGCCATCCGAAAGATGACTGTGCAATACCGCCAGCCGGTCACCAAAGCGGGCGGTGAAGCGCTCGACGGTCTGAGGGGTCAGGGAGATTTCCGGCACCAATACAATCGCCCCGCGCCCCTGCTCCAAGGCATACGCAATCGCCTGCAGATATACCTCGGTTTTCCCGCTGCCGGTTACACCGTAAAGTAAGACCGGTTTGGGATGGGGCATGTTTGCTTTTGAAAAAACGCTTTGCGGCTCACCACAGGTTCGCCCTCCATTGAAAAACGCATCGTTAACCAGTGATTTGGAGGGCGAGGCTGTGCCGAGCCGCTCGATGGCCATATTAGCAGCCATCATTTCCTGCTTTATCGCATCCAGCGCTGACTGCTGGTCAGCATTAAGTTGCAGCGGCTGTGTCGGAAGAATTTTATGCCGCAACTGCGGTCGACGGGCTGGTTCGCGGTCAACTATTTGAAGAACACCATGCTTCTGCAAGGTGTTCAAAGGAGAAATGCTGGTTTTTAGAGCTTCTGTCACCCGCGCCAGCGGCTGCGGTCCGTTTTCGCGCAAATAATCCACTATGGTCTGCTGCTTGGGGGAGAGGGCTGCTGTAGGCCGGCCCTCTGTGACCGCCGCCAACTCCACCCACTTGATCTTGCGCGGGGCTTTGTCGCGCCGACGCACCGGAGCAGGCAGGACACATTTGACACATTGCTCCAGCGGCGCAATATAGTAATCTGCCATCCAATGCACCAGTTTCAGCACCGATGGTGTCAACAAAGGCAGCGGCGCCAGCACTTCGGTAATTTCCTTGAGACTCTTGAAATCGGACTTTTCCGCCAATGCCACCACAAATCCTTGACGAGAACCGTGTCCGAAAGGCACCCGCACCGGGGAGCCGATCTTAACCGTGTCACTCATCAATGCCGGAATGCGGTAATCAAAGGTGCGGTCAAGACTGACATCGACTACCACGCGCGCGATCGGCAAAAAAGAACTGTTTTGATTCATAGAAGTTAGATAGACAAAAAGAAAAGCGGCGTCAAGCCGCCGCACGGCTACGCAATGGCACATATTTGCTCGGTTACAGGATCAGCAGAAATTCCGTCGAGTTATTGAGTCGTTTTATTATCCGCCCCTTCTGGAGATATGGTTTTATTAAGCCATTCGAGCCAAAGACCGCATAGTATCTCAACTGTTTGAGGGAGCAATCGGAGCGGTTCATCCACTTTTTCCCACAACACTTCGAACCCGTATCCGTGAATAAATCTATGTCTAAAACTTTTGTATTTCTTTAAACGGTACTGAATTTCCCCAGGCAATTGGGCACCCAAGTCTGGTTGTTCAAGAAAATCCTCTAGCAAGCGACTGTGTGAATCCCCGCCAGATGGAAACGGCAATTGTAAATAAGCATAACGTCGCTTGCAAAGATTTTCAAACCCCATCCAGATATCTGAAACATATTTGGCACCCGCTGCCGCATGCCATGGTAACGGATCATCTTCTATTAGGCACAAAAAAGATTCTACCGCGGCAGCCAGTTTGCGCAACCGCTCAACATCAAACTTGATCTCAACAGCAAGCCGCTCGCTATCCATATAAAACCCTGCCGTATCGGGAAACAATTTCAAAAAAATCGGCATCTTCTTCGCGACAAACCAAGTCATACGGTTGTCGCAGAATCTCCCCAACCTTTACATCTGCATCAAGAATGTGTCGCGGCGCAATACCATCGACCGCCAAATCGACGTCATTGGCTGATTCAGGATGGTCAACAGCGCTGCCAAAAAGAATTACCCGGCGGGCACCCATTTCTGCCAAAGCCTTGACAGCCTGATCTATTTTTTCCAAGCTAACCGCCATACAAAACCTTCAAATATTGCATTCAGCACCTGCTTTACTTGCATATTATGTTTTCCAAGTATGATGGTCAAGCTCTTCATCGAAGAACAATAGTCAAAAACACGGGTGTGCGTTTCTCCTAATGCAGATTTCATCTGCAACCCAAGAGATTTGCGTGTACGAGTAAGTGTACGAGTACGGATTCCGCATCCCCCTTACTCGTACACCCGTATCGACATACACGCTTTTTTGTATCATCTTCCTTAGTGATAATCGATGTCATCCGATACCCTGACACTGTGATCCAGAAAACGGTAGCGGAACCCGCCGATTAAGAGCAGATTGCGCCCGGACGGATTCGACGCCACCATCCCGGCAATGATCCGCTGGATTTGCTCTATCGTATCCATTCTCACAACATTCATAATGCCACCATACAAATATCAGCAACATAATACAACCTTAATGTTGTTTTATGTTACACTTATAAGCAGATATAGGGACAAGCAGATATAGGGACAGGCAGGAATGCCTGTTGTACATTAATTATTACGGAGACCAAGGTATCCAGACATTCCTGCGCGCCCGGCAAAGCTCGCAGAGCGTAGCATGGGGCTGTACATAAAAAAACCGGCGGAGCTGAACTCCGCCGGTTTACGCAATTCTCAAGCAATAGGATTAATTACCCCATAATGAGGTAAGATTGACATCTCCGTAGAAATTTGTGCTATCGGTCCAGTCACTTGTGTTGATCCATGTTACGGAACCATCAAGATATACAACATTACCGCCACGGCCGGCATGGTTGCCGCCAAAGGCATCGGCAGTAACATCAGTGGTGTCGTCTTTATCTACAGCCAATGCAGTGTCTGAAGGCGAAGACGCTCTGAGACGGTTTGCAGTTTCAGTGCCGCCTGAATTATACACAAAGATATTGTAGCTGTTATGATCAGCCGGGGCCCATGCCTCATTATCATCCGGCGCTACGTGACCGGCACTCGGACACAAATAGATACGAGGGTTGCGGCCAATATAATCAGCCAATTCGTCTATCATATCCGCGGGGGTATCCATTACATAGGGAAACCTCTCGTTATTATCCATCGCGTACATGGTAAACCCTTTGCCGATTGTCGAAAGGTTGTTCATGCAGCTTGTACGACGCGCACGCTCACGTGCAGCCGCAACAGCAGGCAGGAGCATACCGGCCAGAATGCCGATAATTGCAATTACAACCAGCAGCTCGATCAGTGT
>PXDI01000113.1 GCA_003565095.1 PVC group bacterium
CAAGCGCTTCCCGCATATGTGCCTCATCGCGGATGCTCATAACTAACGGCCCAGCTCCTTGCGCACCCGGTCCAGCACCCCGTTTACAAATTTGCCTGAACCACTAGCTCCGAAAAAACGCGCCAGATCGACAGCTTCATTAATCGAAACACTCGCCGGAATATCCTTGCGGCAAAGCAGCTCATATACTCCAAGACGCAATACATTACGGTCGGTCGCCGGCATGCGGTCTAATGTCCAGTTTGCTGAACTGCGGCTGATCCACTCGTCGATTTTAGACTTCTCAGCCCATACCCCGCAAACCAGTTCTTCGGCAAACGCCTTGTCGCCGGCCCCGGCACGCTCCTGAGTCCAGAAGTCGGCAACAGCCTTTTCCGGCTTTACCGGATTCATATCCTGCCGGAAAAGGATCTGTACCGCCCACTCACGTGCGGCCCGCCTGCGGCTCACCCCTTCCGAAAATTTCGGCTGCCGCGTATGGGCGGCTTCCCCTGTTTGTTCCTTCATTCAGCTCAATTCCTTGAAGAGGTTCGCCATTTCAATCGCAGCCTGGGCGGCACTCCAGCCCTTGTTTCCGGCCTTGGTGCCGCAGCGCTCGATCGCCTGCTCAAGATTGTCGGCGCAAACAACGGCATTTATAACCGGCACATCATGATCCATCCCGACTTTTGCAAGCGAACGTGACACCTGTGAATTGATCAGTTCGGCATGCGGTGTGGCCCCCTGGACAACCACCCCAAGCGCAATCAATGCACTGCAACCGCCCTTCTTGGCCATTCTTTCTGTTACCAGCGGCAGCTCATTGGCCCCAGGAACCCATACAACCGTAACGTCTTGCTGTGCCACACCGTGGCGGACGAGACCGTCAACAGCTCCATCCAGTAATTGTTTAGTAAAAAAATCATTAAACCGGCTGATGATGATTCCCACCTTCAATCCGGTACCGATCAGTTTTCCGCCGTATTCTTTCATCGCTCACTCCCTTTCCTTTGTCTCCAACGCCATAAATGGCGCTGTTATTAATATCTTCCTCCAGCCTCACAGCAGATGCCCAAGCCGATCCTTCTTGGTTTGCAGATACCGCTCATTGTGCTCGCTCCGGGCCAGCACTATCGGCACCCGTTCAACAATTTCCAATCCGTACGCCTCAAGCCCAACCACCTTACGAGGATTATTCGTCAGTAAACGTATCTTATTTATGCCCAGCATTGAAAGAATCTGGGCACCGACACCGTATTCACGCAGATCCGCGGCAAATCCGAGATGTTCATTGGCCTCAACCGTATCCATGCCGTCGTCCTGCAATTGATACGCATGAATCTTGTTAGCCAGCCCGATCCCGCGACCTTCCTGACGCATGTACAACAACACCCCGCTTCCGGCCTGTGCAATCATTTCAAGCGCATGGTGCAACTGGTTGCCGCAGTCGCAGCGGCATGACCCAAAAACGTCACCGGTCAGACATTCACTGTGAACCCTCACAAGCACAGGTGCATCACCGGAAACATCCCCCTTTACCAGCGCCACGTGATGCTTGCCCTCAGCTTTGCATTCAAACAAATGCAAACGGAAGGCCCCGTATGCCGTCGGCATACTGACCTCACGAATGAATTTCACCATTGATTCCCGCTGACGGCGATAAGCAATCAAATCGGCAATTGAGGTCATCTTCAACTGATGCTTACCGGCAAAATCACGCAGCTCCGGCAACCGCGCCATAGTCCCGTCTTCATGCAGGATTTCACAAATTACCCCGGCCGGCTTAAGTCCGGCCAGTCGCGCAAGGTCAACCGCCGCCTCAGTGTGGCCCGCACGCTGCAAAACACCGCCCTCACGGGCCTCTAGCGGAAATGTATGCCCCGGACTGAGCAAGTCTGACGGGCGGGTATCGTCCCCCACCAGCAGACGGATTGTCTGCGCACGGTCTGAAGCACTGATGCCGGTTGAGATGCCTTTAGCGGCATCAACGCTTTCCAGAAAAGCAGTGCCGAAGCTGTCTCCGCTGCCACGCTGCGCCATTCGTGACAGCCCGAGATGCTCAACCCGCTCAACAGTCAAAGCCGTGCAAATCAGCCCCCTGCCATGTGTCGCCATAAAGTTAATCGACTGCGGCGTAACTTTCTCGGCAGCCATAATGATATCGCCCTCGTTCTCACGGGCTTCGTCATCTGTAACCACTATGCATTCACCGCGCTGTAACGCCTCAATAACCTCATCAACCGGATCAAACATGTTTACTCTCCATTAAAACAAAAAACGCAACACGGGAAAACATGCCCGTATTGCGTCAGACTTTCTACGCGGTCATGTCTTCTCCCATCCAGACTGTACTGTCGGCCACGGACTTCAACCGTGTCAGTTCAGGCTATATAACCTGAAGTCGCGGGCTATCACCGCCGGTCGGGATTTCGCAAACATATACACGCCTGCGTCACCCATTCCTGAAGACACCACATATTTACCACGACTGCATTCCCGTTGACAAGCACCAAAATGCCATCGCGCAAAATCATCTGCTTCTGCCGCTCCAGTCTTCGCACAAGCGCTACGCTGCGGCACGCAAGGCGGCAGGGGGCGTATCCGCCATAATGAGAATTGCTATCCAAACAGCCTATTCCATTGACTTACAAGAGTTCTTTTGAGATTATTAATAATCTATAAGAGATGATTTTCATTTAATTGTTTATTGCCAACGGGAGCCTTCGATAAAATGAAAAACCGATTAGGCTTTATCGCCTTGGTGATGGGGTTGATTGCTTTGGCCGCCATCGTAGCTTTTTTGCATTCAAAACTAAGTGAAATTGATATTTCCCGGCCCGATGCGCCGCGTTCCGCACCCCGTCCGCTGGCAGAAGAAGTGCTGATTGAGCAGGATCAACAGCAGGATCCGGACATTAGTCAGGAAACAAGCATCCCCGATCTCGTAAAGACTGCGGAAGAGACCATTTCACCCCGGAAAGCGGAATTGAGCACGCATGAAGTGAGTCCGGACGATTCCTCCGCAACCGATGATGTGCGCGAGGAAATTCCCGCAGCTCGCGGAAAGCTTCCCCAGATTCCCGTCATCAGACAGACACCGCCGGTGGTCATTCCTGCATCCCCGCAACCGGCGGCCGGTTTAGCCGCCTCGGCAGTTATAATCAAGACTTCAGGGCCGGTAAATGTCACCAGAAACGGTCGCCGTATGCCGGTGCAGAGCGGCTTTGAGCTGGAGCAGAACGACCGCATCGCGACAGCAACCGGTTCACGCGCCAGAATCCGTTTTAATGACGGCACAGTCCTCAGTCTCGGAGAAAACACCGAAATCAGCATTGACGAATACGTTTACGCGCCGGACAATCCGGAAGAATGTTCGCTTGGTTTCCGCTTTATGCGCGGAATGGGGCGCATGATAACCGGGGCAATTACCCGCATCAGGCCCGAATCGCTGAATGTCAGAACCCAAATGGCAACTATCGGAATACGCGGGTGCGATGTTGCGGTGCATACCAGTTCTGATCGTGTCGATGTCTATATCATTGATTTGCCTCCTGGGCACGAGGTTGATGTGCAGGCTACCGTTGACGGCCGACCGGTCATGAATATGCTGACAGGTGATGAATTAGTGGTTCCCGCCGGCCGGCGGGACCAGCGCACGGTTCAGGAATCTTTGCGCATCGTCTCTGTCGTACGCGGCGCGGGTATGACCTCACGACCAATGACCGGACGTGATATGCAGCAAATTGAAAGTCAAATTGAACCGTTGCAGCCCGCCAGATACCTTTTCTTTCCTACCGCAGACGGTGCTGTCCTGGAATTATTACCTGAAAAACCGGAATAACGTATGCATTTTGATATGACTGAACGCAATTTGAAGTCAACAAGACGATGTAAGACGTTTACACTCATCTGTTGCTTCTTGATGCTGCTGATATCGGCATTCAGCAGCAATGCCGCAGAGCAGCGCGGGAACTATAATGTTCGGTTACATTTTCCAGGAGCACTTGCCCGCCCCGCATATGGGACCCGCATTTCTGAAAACCTGCCGATGATGATGCTTGATCATGGAGCAATACGCATGTCTGACTCCCCTCCGCGTTTGCTTGCCGCCTGGCGCAATCTCTATCCCGGTATCGATGCGGCCGTTTATGGTGACGGCCGCTCGCTTGAATACGTCTTTTTGCTGAATGCCGGAGCAGATCCAGGGCTGTTGCGGCTCAGCGTAGAAGGTGCCGGCATTCCCGATGGGGTGGATTCAGGCGGAGCCGAGTTTCGTGTAAACGGCATTCGAGTGCGCACCTCCCCGGCTCGCGCATTCAAAGTGGAAGATGGCGGCGAAACCCCCGTTCCGTCCGCACTGATGGCGACTGCCGGCGGAAACCTCCTATTTGGAATCGATGGCGTACGTGAAACGGAAGAAGCGCGCCGCAACAACACCAGACTCAATATAGTTCCGGCTGGCGGACAGCCGGGCGGCCCGATGTATGATTTTTATGCATCACGTTATGAAACAACAAATGACCAGTTACTTAACTTTCTGAACGATGCCGAACGCAATCCGGAC
>PXDI01000282.1 GCA_003565095.1 PVC group bacterium
CTGGCCGCCCCTACCGCTGCATTAATCTCTGATCGCTTCATTTTGCTCTCTCCTTATTCAGTCGTTAGTCGTTAGTAACCGCTCAACGGCACAAGGCCGCCGGACGCTCCACCCCGTTCGACGGCCTTGCGCCGTCGAGCGGAAGGATCTTGGCTGCGGCACGTGGCCGCCACCACCCACCGTTCGACGGCCTTGTGCCGTCGAGCGGAAGGATCTTGGCTGTGGCATGCAAAGCCAGAAATCACCCGTGCCCGCAAAGTGCAAGTTGGCGCAAATCACCCGGCTTGCTCCAATCGGGCTCAAACTGACTTCGTGACTTCATGACCTCATGACGCCGTTGCTCCTGCCTCCTGCCCCCTGCCCCCTGCCCTACAACTCCAGCAGCATTTCACGCATTTCAACGGTTGTTGCTCCCGGCATTTTCTCGGTACAGCCGGTATTGCGGAAGCCTGCGTTTAAATACACCCGTTCGGGAACAGACGCGCCACCGGCAACCATTAACAGCAAACGCTGCAATCCGCACGATCTTGCCCAGTGGATGGTCGACTCCAGCAAGGCGTCCGCGGTATCACGCCGGGCACATGCACGGTCCACCCATAACCCGCCGATATGCCCCAGCAACCGCTCTTCGGGATCAATCCGGCCGAAGATAAAACCGCTTGCGCGTTGCTTTTCCTCCGCCACAAACATCACACTGCCCGGCTGGCCGGCAACCAGTTCAGCCAGCTCACGCCATTCGGCAGCACTGCGTGACAGAGCCTCCTTACGCGACTCAACAAATGCCTGCGGTGTATCGTCAATCGCCCGCAGGCGCAGCTCCCGAAAAAGCTCCACCTCGTCACTCTTCAATGTTCTGATATGTGCCGCCATATAAACACTCAATCCCTACTCTTAGTCCCAAATCGCCCGACAAACAGCTAACCTTCTCCCTAGTGCAGATTTCATCCGCAACCCAAGAGCTTTACGTGTACGAGTATGTGTAAGAGTAAGAGTCCCTACTCGTACACCCGTATCTACATACACTCTTTTTTGTATCATCTTCCTTAAGAATATTCTAAGCCTCAAACATACTCAAACTCAAATCCGCGCCCCGCCGGCCGGGCATCCTTCACACCGCGCACACCCTCCGGCAACGCCTGCCAGACAATGCCGTATTCAACACTGATTTTTCCGCGTGCCGGCAGCCAACGGAAAGTCGGCTCCCCGTGCATACTACCGCGCTCAACCGCATCTCTCAACCCGCTCGGGAAAGGCGTGTTGGCAAATTCCATTCCGCGGGTCAAGGTCTTCCCCGCCCAGGGACTGCGCTTACGCCCGTAATTCTCCTCCCAGTTGCCCACCCAGGGGAAATCATCCCGCTTCCAGATGTAGGCCAGCATCAGGCCCATATCCTGATTCAGTGCCGAAAACCAGCCCCATTCGCGCGCGGGATCAAGGTGCTGGGTGGAGAAATCGCTCGATTTACGATAGCGTCTGGCAATCATGCGCAAATCCACCTGCTCACTGCCGGCACCGGGAGCCATTGGCCAACTGAAAGCGCTGTTGCTTTTCAGCCGCGGACAAGGTTCAAAATCATATGGGAAAGTATGTCCCTCCAGTGCCGGCATATCAAAGACGGTAACGCCTTTCTCCAGAAACGGCGCCCCGACGGTAACATGTTCACAGTATGTATAAGGAACATCGCGCCGGCTGAGATTCACCACCTGCTCACGCACCCGGGCACAACTTTCACCTGCATCCAGCGTTATGGTCCGGGCAACGCGCAAATTGGATACCGGCAGATCACAGCCGAAAACCGCCGTAAGCCGTCTGGTACTGACCGACTCTGAAAGCAAACGCCAGCGCATAACCGGCGCTTCACCATGCGGGCCCAGCCCCGCGTGCTCTTCTCCAGCGGAGGCCCCGCCGAACCACGGCAGACACAGATTGTGACCACGGATCGATGCCAAAAGACGCGATTCATAGTACGTGGCATCCTCTTTGCGATATTCCCAAGGCTCTTTAGACGGCCAGACCGGCTCCCACAAAGGATTAATTTCAGGACGTTCCGCCAGCCGCAGCGCGGCAATGTGCCCACCACCCTGCAGCACCACCACCTGAAGAGTACCGTTATCCAGTTGCCATGCTTTCCGCCCGGCATAATCTATTCTACTGATCTTCATCGCTCCACCCTAACCATTGAGATTGACTTCGTGACCTCGTGACTTCATGACGCCGTTTTTCACACGCTCCCCCCCCCGACCATCCGCCCAATCACCGCCCGCTCTGCTTCCTCCGCTTCCGGCCACAATTCATTCAGCAGACTTTCCGCGGCGCGGTTTTCCTGCTTAGCCAGCAGCCGCAGGGCGGCTGCTGCACCCTCGGCAAACCGCCGCGGGTCAATGCCCTGCGACATAGCCAGCCGCAACGTGCCGATCAAGCGGTCATTCCAGCCTAGTTTGCGCCGCGGATCACGCACCACCCGCTCAACCCTGTCACACAAATGCGGATTCATCATGCGCTCCAGTAGATCATCCGCATATGCCGCAAAACCATCCGGCGTGAACAAAGCATCCAGCCCGGAATATTTGCGGCACAGTGCCGAACCTGATTCATTAATAAACGCTTCTCGCGCCATTGCAAGTATTTCCGGAAAATCGCGCACCATATCCATAAATACGATCCCGCGCTCAGCCAGCATATACCCGATCAATGCGTGCGTGGCATTATGACCGAAAAGCTTGGCCTCTTCAAACGGCAGCAGATCATCTTTTTCCTCAAATACCTCTATATGGCGCTGACCGCCGCCGGGCGGGATCCGGGAAATCAAAATCCGGTTAAATTCCTCAACCAGGAACGCTTTCTGCATATCCGGAGTAACCGTGTGTAATTGCTGACGTTCAATCTGGGCGGAATCGTCAATCACACCGCTCATCTTGCCGATCACCGTGTTCAGAATTGCAGCACCCGCCGCGGGATCAGGCATGCCGCTCTTGCGCAGGCATTCCGTTAACACTTCTGCCGCATGGTTATTGTTTTCGGCGGTATAGACCACGGCCGGCGGTTTTTCTGTGTTGACACGTTCCGCCAGACCATCGCGCAGAATTCCGGTAACATGGTCAGGAGCCGAGCCGTCGCCATAGAAACTGACACTTGGCAGCGCCGTAGCAATCTCACTGCTTTCAGATACCGCCTCGACCAGCTTGCGGCGGTCGGCGGGATCGCGCGGATTATAGATTTCAACACCGTCAATAACAACCGGGCGCACTTCGTCACTGCCGGCAATGTTTACCGCAAAACTTCCGCCATTGGCACGGACTGCGCTGACAATCTCCGGCATAACTTCGGCTATCACAATCCGGCCAAAACAGCCGGTGCGGAAGGCCTCATAGACAAATAAACCCGACTGGATTGCCCCGAATCCGAAACCGGTGAATGTGGCTTTATCTGATTTTTCTGACATATCTATCCCTTGTTAGCCGTTAATGGCTAGTCGTTAGTCGTTAGTAACCGCTCGACGGCCTTGTGCCGTCGAGCGGAAAGATCTTGGCTGCGGCACGCGGCCGCCACCGCCCCCGTTCGACGGCCTTGTGCCGTCGAGCGGAAGGATCTGGCTGCAGCAAAGCAAAGCAAGAAAAAACCCGTGCCCGCAAAGTGCAAGTTGGCGCAAAGCACCCGGCTTGCTCCAATCGGGCTCAATTTCTTTTTCTCTCCCTCGCCCCGCTAACAAAATCATCTTGTCCGACGGCGCAAGGCCGCCGGACGCTTCACCCCACGCTCAACGGCACAAGGCCGCCGGACGCCTCACCCCCCCGCGCGGTCGCGGAGGCCGACAAAGCTCACAACCTGACACAGGCCCTCTCAATCACTAACCAGCTTCACAAGCGGGGGCTCATCTTCTTCGATCTCGCTGAAGCGGCCGATATCATCGCGGTCAAAATAGTTATCACAGGTGTCATCGTTGGCAGTGGAAACCTCGCCGACTATTGCATAATCAGTGCCGGCCCAGAAGGCATGCCGGACATTCTGCGTCAAGGTAACCCGCTCACCGGCATTCAAAACCAGCCGCTCGTTTACCGGCACATCCCGCCACTCATTATTTACCTGCAACCGGACTGTATCGCTGTCGTCACGCAATTCAATAACCAACTGCCCCCAGCGGCAGATGATGTCTTCCTTCTTGGCCTTGTGACAGTGATGCGGGGTAACCTGATCCTTCTGCACAAACATCAATTTTTCACAATACTCCGGCTGTTCGGCCAGATTTACCAGCACCAGACCGCTCTGCGTAAAATCACCCAGCCCGAAATCGGTAACATCCCAGCGCGGATTCGGTGGTAATACCCAGTGATGTTCGGCAAACGCCGCACTGGCCGCCCCTACCGCTGCATTAATCTCTGATCGCTTCATTTTGCTCTCTCCTTATTCAGTCGTTAGTCGTTAGTAACCGCTCAACGGCACAAGGCCGCCGGACGCTTCACCCCCCGTTCGACGGCCTTGCGCCGTCGAGCGGAAGGATCTTGGCTGCGGCAAAGCAAAGCAAG
>PXDI01000053.1 GCA_003565095.1 PVC group bacterium
CGCGCTGTTCGAGTCCAGCAAAAAATCCGAGATTTTTCTTTTGCTCTCGGAGGGCGGGAAGATTACGATTGTTTCAGTGGTAGCGACATTGTGTGGCGTGTGGCTACCTGAGTAGTTACAAGAATGATAAAAAAAATCCGTGTAATCCGTGGTAAAGATATATAAGCAAACAGCTTATGGATTATTTCATGAAGTTGATGAATAGCTCGGGTTAGCGCTTCTCGTGCTTGCGGGACTCAAAGTATGCGCGTAGCTCATCCCGAGAGATGCAGCCGTCGCGATTCTTGTCGAAGCGTTCGAAGAAATCGTCGAGCCGCGCTTGCATGCGCGCTTCGCGGGCGGCTTCGCGAACTTCGTGCTGCTCCTCCTCCGACAATGGTTCACGGCGCATTTCATGGCCTTCTACATCCGGTTTGCGCTGCATCATGCGCTCACGGATAGAAGGTTGCTTTTCTTCTTGCTGAGCTGTCTGCGGCTGCTCCTCACGCTGTCGCCAGCGGAAGAGACCTCTTGCACGTTGAGTAGCGGGCGCATCATCGGCTGATGCCGCCTGAATGCTTAGTATCCCTGCCAGAGAAATACCGGCTGCAATCGTCAGCCATTTGGTCGTCTCTTTCATCGTTATCCTCTCTCCTGTTTCACAATCTATAAACTGCTTATGATATTATCAATTAACGTTTCGTTTTACAAAATATTGTTTTCAAAACAGCGGATTGCAGTGCGGGGTGGTTTCTGGTATAAATCAGGCATGAAAGAGCGCATTCGGGCAGTTATAATATTTGCGGGTCTGGCCGGGGTTATGCTGGCCGGGGTTGTTTTTCGCGGGGCGGATTGCGGCTGTCCGGTATTGCATGCCGCCGGTCACAGTCCGGCCGCCGGTGAAGGCGTTGAAATAACCTACCATAAAATGGAGCGTTATCTGCCGGCGTTGGAGATGCCGGCAGAGCACATGCTGCCGGATGTAAGCAATTTTGACCAGATATCCGGGATTATGGCCCGCGCCCCGCAACTGGCAGTTCCCCCGTCATTCATGCCGGAAGAACGGCCCGCCGTTCAGGGAAGCGCGTTTTCTTTTACAGAACTTGATGAGGATGCCGCTATACAGACGCCGGGTTGGGGCTGGCTGGCGGATGAGGCCGGACTTTTATCTTACGATATAAACGTTCCGGATGCGCAGGATCCATTTGAATCCATGCTGCGCAGGCAGTTGTTTCCCGATATCGATATCTTGGACCAGACTGATCCATGGAGTTCCATGCTGGATATGAGGATGCCGGATGGAGCTGACTTGATCAGAACTCCAGCACAACCTTCTGCCGGCCCTGTTGAATTTGACCTATAATTAGCGGTCCGGCCTTTTGCGCTTGCAGTATCTGCATGGTTTTTGCGCTGTCCGCGGCGCGCACGATAATCACGTAGCCGATACCCATATTGAAAACCCTGAACATCTCCTCGCGGTCAATTTTTCCGGTTTGCTGCATAAAGCTGAATACCGGCGGGATTTTCCATGTTGAGCATTGAATTACGGCGTCAGTTTTTTCCGGAAGAATACGCGGTATATTATCGATCAATCCGCCGCCGGTAATATGCGCCATGCCTCTGACCTTGATCTGCTGCATGAGAGTCATAACCGGATTAAGATAACTGGTATGAACGGCGAGCAGCAGTTTGGCGACAGTGGATTTTGTGCCGGGCAGCTTATCGTTGATAGTGAGTCCGGCGGTTGAGAACAACACCTTGCGGGCGAGGGAATAGCCGTTGGTGTGCAGACCGGATGACGGCAGGCCGATAACGGTGTCACCGGGGCGGATGGCGTTGCCGGTGACCAGTCGGTTGCGTGGGACGCTGCCGACGATGGTTCCAACCAGGTCATATTCCCCTTGCGGATATAGCCCCGGCATTTCGGCGGTTTCGCCGCCCAGCAGGGTGCAGCCGTTGTTTTTGCAGGCGATACAAAGACCTTTGACAATCTGCTTAAAGACCGGTGCTTTTAATTGCGCAGTGCCGATATAATCGAGAAAGAACAGCGGGCGTGCGCCTTGGACGAGGATGTCATTTACGCAGTGGTTGACCAGATCCTGACCGACAGTGTCGTGCCGTTTGGCCATCAGGGCGACTTTCAGTTTGGTGCCGACGCCATCGGTGCTGGATACCAGCACCTCGTTTTTGCCGGGGGACTGAAACAGCCCGCCGAATGACCCGATGTTACTGAGCACGCCGGGGGTGGCGGTTTGTTTAACCATCTTTTTGACGGAATCCAGCCCGGTCATCATTTCGTCAATGTCGACACCCGCCTGTGCGTATGCCGATCCCGCCGCAGTCTTTTTTACACTTTTTGCCATGATAATTTCTCCAAATAGCCGTTAACATTGCAAAAGCAGCGGCGGGATGCAAAGCAAATATAACAGCCACGCACCAGGCGGTTGTTTTTTCTTTGCATCTTGCGGGAAGTTGGCTATGTTGTAAATAGTTGTGGATTAATGTGTATGCATGCAAGGAGGGTTTTGATATGGCTGATGGGAAAGCGCTCTCAAAGACGATGCGGATTGATCTGCCGCCCGAGGATGCAAGCCAAATCAGGCGGAGAATGTTGCTGACACCCCAGCGCGATGTGCCCTCACATTTGCGCGATCCCCGTGACCGCCAAAAAGGATCGGCCGATTTCCAGGATTTCTTTGACAATATTTATGACGGCGTGTTGATCACAGAGGGCGGGGGGCGTATCCGTGATGCCAATCCTCGGGCTGTGCAATTTCTTGCATATTCCAGCGACGAATTGCTTAAAATGTTTATTGACCAGGTTGTCAGCGGCTTGGACTCGCAGGTGCTGGAATCAATTGAAACCACTTTGCAAAAGAACCGGCACGTATTTATTCAGGGCTATTGCGTCAAAAAGGATGCCACGACTTTTCCGGTGGATATTGCGGTAAACCGCTTGATTCTCGGTCAGAGCCAGTTCTTTTGTTTCTTTCTGCGCGATATTTCGCTGCGCCGTGAAACCGAGGAGCTGTTGTTGCGTGAACACCAGGCTTTGCACAGTCTGAAAGAGGCGGTGCTGATATGTGACGAGACCGGGACCATTCATTTTGCCAATCCGGCGGCTTTGGCGCTGTGGGGCTTTGAAGAGGATGTGTCCTTGAAAGGCGGCGAGCTGACTTCGCTGATTTTTGATACGGAAATTTTGTCGGAAGTATGGCAGAAAGTGGCTGCCGGTGAGTCGTGGGGCGGGATACTTAAGCTGGCGGCAGTGCGTGAAGATGATACGCACGTTGCCGCCGGTGTGACAATTTCACCGACATACAACCAGGATGACGAGTTCAACGGTGCTGTGTTGACATTTACTGAAGCGATCGGTTGATTTATCCGCGGATGAGATGGCCGCTTTGCCATTCGCCTTCGATAGTGCTGTTTATTTCGCTGAACCCCAGTCCGTTGAAGCATGCCAGCACATCGTTGTACTGGCGTTGAAGAATTCCGGCGATCAGCAGATGTCCTCCCGGCGCAGTCCATTCTTGCAGGTCGGCGGCATGCTTTAGCAGAATCTCCGCCAGCAGATTTGCGGCAACAACATCAAATTTTACGGCAAAGGGCGCGGTGGATATTTCCGCCAGGCGGAAATCAATCTGCCGGACATGATTCAATTCCGCCTGTCTTTGAGCATCCTGCACTGCGGCGGGATCATTGTCGAAGGCGCAGACTTTCTGAAAGCCGAGTTGTGCGGAGGCAATGGCCAGGATGCCTGACCCGCAGCCGGCATCGAGCAAGGCGGCTTGCGGCAATGTGGCGGACAGTTTATCGATGAACTGTAAACATGCGCGGGTGGTGGGATGCTGTCCGGTGCCGAACCCCTGGCCGGGATTTATTCTAATCACGATATCATCCGCTTGAGTGATGTCTGCCGGATCTTCCCAGTCGGGCGTAACAATAATGCGCGGCGAAACTCGTTGTGCATGAAAAAATTTCTTCCATGATTCCCGCCAGTCATCCGGCAGTTGTTCAATTGTTGCCGTATCCGCCGTCTTGCACGCGGTTTGCAGCAGGCGTTGCAATTGGAGTGCTGCGCTGTCGGCTTCGGCGCGTGAAGTACAATAGAGGTTATATTGCATTTGATCAGAGCTGATATCCTGCCAGGATGTGATTGGCAGACCACTCCCGGCCAGCGCCGGTTCCGCCGCCGCTTCAGCTTCAGCGGGGATGCATATGGCTACACGGTAGATCATGCTATTCCCAGAAAACGCATTGCGCCGTAAAAATCATTACAGACATGGACAACCGAGGGCATTGCCTCGAGGGTGGCGGCCTGCATGGTGGTGGTCAGGGCGATTGTCTGCATTCCGGCACGGTGTGCTGCTTGAATGCCGCTGGGTGCATCTTCAAACACCAGACATTGTTCCGGGGGGACAGACAGTTGCTGCGCGGTTGTCAAAAAAGCTTCGGGATGCGGTTTACAGTGGCTGATGTCATCACCGGTGACTATTGCGCCGAAACGTCCGGCCCAGCCCAGACCTTCAAGCGCGAAGAAAACGTTTACTGACGGGCCCGAGCTGGCGATGCCGACCGGGATGCCGCGCGCTTCAAGGGCTGTCAGCAGTTCCGGCAGACCGGCCACCGGGCGCAGGTGGTCGGCAAACCGTTCACGATAGAGCGCTTCCTTTTCGTCGGCCATGCGCGCGATTTCTGCGCTGTCGAAGCGGTCGCCGAAAATGCCGCGAAAAATGGCCGGGTTGGTCTGGCCGGCAAAGCGGTGGTGGAATTCATCGGCGGTCATGGTTACACCAAGACCGGCCAGCAGTTCGACCCAGGTGTCCAGATGCACCCCCATGTTGTCGATCATTGTTCCGTCCAGATCGAGCAATACCCCTTTGTAATTGTCTATATTCTTTGACATGGCAGGGCACAATAGCGGAACTGCGTGTCGGTTGCAAGATGCGAGATGCGGCCTGCCCTGCGAAGCCTTGGCGTAGCAGGGGATGCGAGGGGCGGGATTCATCTACGTCAGGGTTCTGGCGGGCAAGCAGCGCGCGGTTAGAGTTCGCGGAAGGCGGGGAGGGTGTGCAGCATGAGGCGGGTGCGGACTTTGGTTTCGGGGGTGCATCCGCTTTGCAGCGCAAGCAGCAGCAGATCGTTGCCGCGCACGGTGCAGCGGATCATGTTGCAGCGGAAGTTGTCTGCGGGCGAATTGAGCAGCCAGGCGGCCTGTTCCCAGTTGATTAGATCATGCGATTTCCATAGCAGCAGTTTCTGGGTTGCTTTGGTTTCGGGGGTGAACCCGGTCAGCCAGTAGAGGCTGGTCTGCTCATCGTGAAAGAGATCGAATGCGCGGCTGCCGCCGGGGCAGGGCCAGGCGGCGGTGATTTGTCCGGCGGCGTTGGTGAGGGGCTTGATTTCCATATTTCCGGCAGTTGACAAAACGGTCGCGGCGGTCGCGTGATTGCCGCCGCCTGATTGCGCAAGCAGCAGCAGCGTTTCATGGCCGTCTTCCGCTTCGTCCATTTTGCAAAGGAACGGATGGCCCCATGCGGCCGGTTGCGGGGCGCGAGGATTCACCGCCTGGGCAAGTGTGGTGAATTCCTGATACAGGGCGTTTTTGAAAAAGTCACCGGCGGGTATTCCGCGGCAACGGGTCCAGCTCGCCGCGGAAAGCAGGTCGGCACCGCATGGCGCACGCAGGATTTCCGGAATATATGCCGGGGATGCGGCGGCTTTCTGTCTTGGATCTTCCGCGCGCATGAAGCACAGGTAGATAAAGCGGCCGGTTCTCAGTACCCCGGCCGGCGATTGTACAAACAATCCGCCATTGTCATCATAGCTGCTGAGGTCTGATGTTCCGGACCAGGTTTCCCCGCCGTCGGCTGAACGCGCGATTTGCAGATTGCCCTTGTGCCCGGCAACATACAGTGAGTTTCCGTCGCGGAACAGGCAGGGAGCGGTAAACGGCAGATCCTGCTTTTCTTTCCATTGCCCGCCCTTGTCGCACGAAACCAGAATGCGCGACTGCAGCCAGTGGTTGAGGCGGTATTGGCGGCCTTTTGCGCCGTGAAGTTTGCGCACACCGGGACCGGAATAGGCGGCGGCGGCCAGCAGGCGGCCGCCGGCGAGAGCGTGCAGGGAGATGCCGCTGATTTTTACCTGATCCTCGGAATTGCCGGAAAGTATTTCGTGGCCGGATTCGGCCAAGGGCATATATTTCCAGCTTTTCGGTTCACCGCCACTGCGTTGTGCCATAGTTCAATCTCCCTGATCACAATCCGGCATACTATACCGCAATGTACGCTTATTGCAAGAGCGCGGTGCTGAGGCGGAGGGGACGGTGGCGGCCAGTGTGCAGGGCGTTCTTGAGCGCCTGGGCGACAAATTGCTGGGCTTGCTGTGCGGCGGTGTGCAGGGACTGGCCTTTGGCCAGTCCGGCGGCAATGGCGGCCGAATAGGTGCAGCCGGTGCCGTGAGTATCGACTGCCGCTATCCGTACTGTTCGGAATTCGTGTAATTCACCGTCACAGAAAAGGATATCGCTTACCTCCGGGCCGCTTTCAAGGTGTCCGCCTTTCAGCAGGCATGCGCCGCGTGTCATTGCCGCAATGGTTTCCGCCGCCGCGCGCAGTTCCGCAAGATTGCGGATGCTGTTGCCGGTCAGCAGTTCGGCTTCCGGCAGGTTGGGGGTGACGACACAGGCCAGCGGGAATAGCGCGGTAATCATGGTTTGGATGGCGTCATCCTGCAGCAGTTTTGCGCCGGAGGTGGCAATCATCACCGGATCAACCACCAGCGGGGCCTGTGTGCACTCCGGTAATGTGTTTGCCACGGCGGAGATAATCTCTGCCGAATACAGCATCCCGGTTTTTATTCCACCGACCTTGAACGCGTCACACACCGTGCGGATCTGCTGTGAAACCATTGCCGGATCAACCGGACTGACGGCACGTACTTCATCCGGATTCTGCGCAGTCAGGCAGGTGATTGCGGTAGTGCCGAAAACATCCAGGGCGGTAAAAGTCTTCAGGTCCGCCTGAATCCCGGCACCGCCGCCGCTATCCGATCCGGCGATGGTCAGCGCCACCGCGGTTTGTTTCTCATTGATGCTGTTATTCATATCTTCTTTCCGTTGCAGTAATAGCGTTCTGTCAATAATTGCGCCCCAGTCTTGGGGCTAATCGTCGTTTCATCAAGTACTTGGATCTCATTGGTTTTTCTCCCCCAGGCGTTAGGCACTAGGCGCTAGTCGTTAGGAACTTCTCCGGATGTTCATGCATTGATCGCAGCATCTTGCCGACCTCTGCGTTTAGGGACGTGAGCTGTGCGTGTATTTCCGTGCTGAGATAGCCGCAGAACTCCATAGCCGACCCGGTATGCCTTGATGTACACCATCAACTCCTTCACATTGTTCTTCTCCCTAACGCCTAACGCCTAACGCCTTCTCCCTAACGCCTAACGCCTAATCCCTGATAGTTATCCGGCTGTTTTCTATATTATATTTTTCTGTGTCGGGTTGTGCGGCGGTAGCACCGGGGCAGTCGACTGTGCCTTCAACATTGCGTGCCCACATGAAGTGCATGGGAACGGCGGCGGGCTGCGGCCAGTCGGTGGTGATGTTGCGCAGATGCAGCCCTTTGATGTTGCAGGCGGCTACGCAAGCGTGCGCGGCGCGCGCTTCCGGACTGAACGGCGAGAACTGCAAACCAACGGCATTACGCGCCTGCTCAAACCGGTCTTCGATTTCCGGCATTTCCATATGCACGTTTTCCAGCATGATGTTTTCCAGCATGGAGCCGTCCTCGGCGGTAAGCAGAATGCGTGCGTCGCTGCGGCATAGAATTTGGCTGATCCTGACATTGCGGATGCGCCCGATGCCGCGGTCACGCCGCGGACTCGGGTTGCGCGAGCAGTTAATATGGATCGGGCATACCAGCGGGATATCGTTCATGCATTCGATGACGATATTGTTGATCGATACATCTTCGAATAATCCGCCGCCCATGCAGTACAGGCTGATACCGCGCGAGCTGTTACGTACCACGCAATTACTCATTGTCACCTGGCGGATGGTTCCGAGCGACTCATTGGCGCCGAGTTTGAGTGCGCTGCAATTGGTATAGGTGATGCAATTTGTTATTACAATGCGCTCGTTGATGCCGCCGAGGCTTTTGAGTACAATGGCGTCGTCGCCGGCAACTATATCGCAATCGGAGATAAAAACATCGCAACTGTCGGTAATGTCCAGCCCGTCGGTATTGGGGCCGTAGAGGTGGTTGCGGATAATGATGCCGTTAATTCGCACTCCGGCGCAGCGGTGCACGTGCACGGTCCAGCCGGGTGATTCTGTGATGGTGATATCCTGTAAAAGCAGTCGTTTTACCCGGTGGAATTCAAGCATCGGGCTGGGGCGCTGCACACGGGCGGTGAAAAATTCGCATGCGGCCGGCGGATCCCAGAAAGCATCGCCTTGCCCGTTGATTGTGCCCTGTCCGCGAATGATAATGTTCTCAACATCTTCGGCAATCAGCAGATGATGCCGCTGCAGATCGAGATGTGCGTCCGGATTGAAGTTTTCGCCGCATTCCGGATAGTCGGCGATATCACGTGAGCCTTGCAGGATTGCGCCGGCACCCAGTTCAATGGTGGTGTTGGTGCGCAGGTGCAGAGTGCCGGAAACATAGGTTCCGGCTGGAAAGTACAGAATCTGTCCAGCGGCGCTGGTGGTGTCGATGGCTTTTTGCAGTTCCGCAGTACGGATCTGCTGTTGGTCTGGTTTTATGCCGAATTCCGCAACAGAACGAATGGATGCTTGCATACCGGTTCCTCTAATTTTGTTTGTTTGTGACTTTTTGCTGAAAACTGAGCGGGACAATCATAACCGGGCAGTTGGCGTGCCGCGCGACTTTTTCGGTAACGTTGCCGAAAAGCAGTTTGCCAAATGCGCTGTGGCCGTGCCGGCCCAGAATGATGAGATCCACATTCATTGCCTCGGCGAATTCGAGGATCCGGATGTAATCCCTGCCGACCATCATCTCGACCCGGAAGTCCAGTCCGTCCGGAAGCAGCGGACGGTATGTTGCTGCAATTTTTGCATCAATATCATGCCGTGCTTTATTGTCTATATCCTCCACCTCGTAAATGTATGTCTTCCAGAATTGTGCTTCCGGTTCCGGAATGACATGCAGCAGATAAAGAATGCATCCGGGGCGTCGGCGTGCGGCATCGACAGCATAGCGGAAAGCAAAATCGGCGTTGTCGGAGAAATCGGTACAGAACAGGATGCGGCGGTAACGGCCGGGTTCAGGTTTTTCTTCGTTCATTTTGTTTTTCCTATTTTAGCAGACCTGGCAGAAACAGGGAGATTGACGGAAACATCAGCAGGAGAATGGCTGCCACGACCAGTGCACCCAGAAAAGGCAGTGCACCGCGGAAGACAACCTGCAGCGGGATGTCGCGTTCCATCCCGCTGACAACATAAACACATACGCCTACCGGTGGTGAGATTACGCCCATTTGGGTGACAACCACAATAATTACGCCAAACCAGATGGGGTCATAGCCCAGCGCGGTTACAACCGGGTAGAATACCGGGATGGTCAGCAGGATCAGTCCGAGTGCATCAATAAAGCATCCGCTGACCAGATAAAAGAGGATGATAATGGCCATAATGCCCCATGGCGGGAGTGGCAGTGAACTGAGCCAGTCAGCCATAGTCTGTGGAATAAGTGTAACGGCCAGAAAGCGCCCGAAGATAACCGCGCCGCCGACAATCACCATAACCATGCATGAGGTGCGAACGGTTTCGCGCATGGCTTGAGCGAGCGCTTTGGTTGAAAGCCGTCTGCGCAGCAGTGAAAGCAGTATGCAACTGAAGGCGCCGATGGATGCTGCTTCAGTGGGCGTGAAGATGCCTTTGAACATGCCCCCCATGACAACGGCAAAGATCAGGATGGTATCGGTTGTCCCGCCGAGGGCCTGAAATTTCTGTTTCCATGTAAACGGCGGGGAGGCCGGTCCGAGGGCGGGGTTGCGCCGGCAGTTGATATAGATGGTGCCGCAGAACAGGACTGTGATCAAAAGCCCCGGCAGAATTCCGGCCAGGAACAGTTTACCGATGGATTGTTCGGTCATGACGGCATAAACGATGAAGACGACGCTGGGCGGGATGAGCATGCCGAGGCTGCCGCCGGCGGCGACGGCACCGCTGCCGAGCTGCATGTCATATTTATAGCGGCGCATCTCGGGCAGTGCGACAGTTGCCATGGTGGCGGCGGTGGCCGGGCCTGATCCGCAGATTGCACCGAAAGCGCTGCAGGCACCGACGGTGGCCATCGCCATGCCGCCGGGCAGCGGTCCGAGCCAGCGGTAGGCGCTGTCAAAAAGGCGCCGGCTGATACCGGAATGAAAGGCGATCTGTCCCATCAGCACGAAGAGGGGGATGACGCTGAGGCTGTAGGAAGAGAAAGTCTCGTAAAGATCGGTGGTTACCATACTCATCGCGGCTTGCGGAGTGACGATCAAAGCAAAACCCAGTGCGCCGGTAGCGGCCATGGCAAAGCCGACCGGCATGCTGGCCATTAACAGCAGTAACAGAAACACACAACCAATTAGACCGATCTGGAGCGGGGTCATGGTTTGATCATCTCCTTACCGGGATGCAGCAGATTGTAGAAGATGACCCCGACTGTAACCGCACAGCAGAACGCAATAACGTAGGGAATCCAGAAGAGCGGCCATTGCAGGGTTGCGCTGACCTGTCCGGTGGAGCGCAAGGCGGTGCCGTAAATGATGCTCTGCAGGCTGATAGCGGCAAACAGCAGCATTGCCAGAATGCGAATGAAGGCGTCCATTAAAAGACGCCCCCGGCGGCCGAGTTTATGAAAAAAATACTCGATCGCAACATGACCTTTGATGGCGGTAGTATACGGGATGGCGCATGCTGCGGAGATTGCGCCGGCCATTCTGACAATATCAAAAGCGCCGGTAAGCGGGCGCGAAAAAAGGCGGCAGAGCACATCCAGGCAGGTCACCAGCATCATCACAAGTACCGCAGCACCGGCAATCCATGCCAGACCGATCACCAGCCGGCAGAACAACGAATGCAGCGCGGTCTTCATTCGGCGGCAAGCAGCGCCTCAATGTCGGCCAGAAAACTGCGTCCCGGCAGACCGGCGGACTCGGCGCGTTCAGCGTAATCGTCAAGAATTCCGGCGACGGCCGCGCGCAATTCGGTGTTGACCTCCGCGGGCAGGGTGATGATTTCACGGTCCAGTTCCTTGACAAACCGGCGGCCTTCCTCATCGGCCTGATCCCATGCCGCGCCATGCCGCGCCACCCATTCATCACTTACCTGCATGACGATCTGCTGAATATCTTCCGGCAGGTTATCCCACGCCCGCTGGTTCATAACAACGAACATTGCGGTGGTATATCCGATCACGGAGGTATCGGTGACCGATTGAATGACTTCCCCCTGCTTCCATCCGCTGAGTGTTTCAATCGGGCAAAGGGTGGCTTCGACGACGCCTTTCTGCAATGCTTCATAAGTTTCCGGCTGGCTCATCGCCACCGGCACACCGCCGAGGCTTTCAACAATGCGTGCGGAGAGTCCGGTAGCGCGGATGCGCATGCCCCGGATATCCTCCATTGCGCGGACGGGTTTCTTTGATGCCAGAATGCCCGGTCCATGGGCATGGATATAAAGCAGTTTTGTATCCGCCAGCTCAGCCGGCTCATATTTACGGGCCATTGCGGTGGCAATTCTGGTGGCGGTCATGCCGTCGGGATAACCGAGCGGCAGGTCCAGACCTTCCAGCAGCGGAAAGCGTCCGCGGGTGTAGGCAAAACAGCTCATGCCGATATCGGAAATGCCGCTTACCACACCGTCATAGACCTGTGCGGCTTGAGTCAGTGTGCCGCCCGGAAAAATCCTGATGACCAGTCTGCCATCCGTACGCTGCTCAATTTCCTGCGCCCATTCGACCGCGGTCTGGCTTTGGATATGTGATGCCGGGAAGAAAATGCTGTAATTAAGCGTGATGGGTCTGATGCGGCTTTCTTCGTCGCTGCGCCGTCCACATGCTGTCAATACCGTTACTACCGCCGCAACGCAGAGCGCCGTACCTATCCACAGTCTGCATGACTTCATTGGGGCCTCCTTATTTGTTTTTGTCAGCGATTCTCATTATGTCGCCGACGCCCCCTGCCGCCTTGAGCGGCAGGAGCGTAAGATTGGCGGGAAAACATGCTTTTCCTGTCAATCTTGTTCACCCGTGACAGCCGCCTACGCGCTTCGCGGCTACGGCGGCCAGGCAAGGTCACGGGGGTCTTTGACCATCATGAGAATGCGCTGAGTCTTTGTGGAGGCTACTATGATCGTTTGCGCGGGGCAAATCAAATCTTGCTCAGGCGATGGTGCCGATCTGCTGCGCGGCATCCTTATCGGCCTTTTCCGCAGCCTCCGGTCCCGCGAGCGTGGGGGCGGCGATTATCTCCTGAATATCGGTTATGCCGATGAATCCCAGGATCTGGCGCATATAGCCTTTCTGCTGGTCATAGGCGGCGGTGCCGGCCTCTTCGGTGTAAACTCCGCCGCTGGCATATACCAGATAGGCTTTTTTGTTTTTGAGCAATCCGTTATACTGACCTGCTTCGTCGACACTGAAAGTGAGACCCGGTTGCACCAGCAGGTCGATATAGTGTTTCAGTCTGTAGGGGATGGAGAAATTCCACATCGGGATGGATATGATATAAATATCGGCAGCGGAGAACCTTTCTGCCAGATCTTTGACCGCCTGCCATGCTTTCGCCTGTTTCTCGTCGTGCGGCTGCCCATGCATCACGGCATATTTGGCTGAGATTGTATAACCGTCAAATGGCGGCAGATCTGCTTCGAACAAGTTTATCTTATCAACCTGCAGGCTGTTGTCTTTGGCTTGCAGCGCTTGCAATAGTGTGGCGGCTGCTTTGCTGCTGTGGGAACGTTCTTTGCGGGGTGATGACTCAATAAGCAGTAGTTTTTTCATACTTCGGCTCCTTTATTTTTATTCTGCACTCTTCTCATTAAATAAAAGTGCCCGTGACCAGCAGGAGGAGGTTTGTTGTGTCGTTGCCTGCGCGTTGGTGTCCGTACTGGCCACGGGCTGGGAGGCTTATTAAGTTTTTCAAAGATCTATTTACGTTCTACTCTATTCTAACGTCGCAATCAACTAAAAAGTTCAATTATTTCAAAATCATTTTCTAAAGATCACATTTGTTTAATAAGCATACGTCGTGCCAGCACCTTGAAAACGGGATTCCCGGTGCGCTTGTTTGTTGTCATTCAGTGTGTAAGTCTCTTGCCGGCAAAAATTTATGCTTATGGGTGATTGTTTTCTGCTTAAAATTCACGACACAATCAGCATATTGGATTGTGGTCACGATGACACACAGTGTGTCAAATAGTGATACACATGTGCGGCAGTTTAATCCAGATGCCCGACTAATTTGGCCGCCATTCCGGTATAATCGGCCGGAGTCAGCTCCAGCAGGCGCCGGGCATCGTCTTCCAGAAGATCCAGTTTTTTGATAAACTCCTGGATTTCGGCGTGTTTAATCTGTTTTCCGCGGGTCAGCTCTTTGAGTTTTTCGTATGGCTGTTCGATACCGTTTTTGCGCATGACGGTTTGCAGCGCCTCGGCGAGGACTTCCCAGGCGTCGTTCAGGTCTGCCGCCATCCGCGCCTTATCCGGCTCAAGTTTTCCGAGGCCCTTGAGGGTGGATTCATAGGCGAGCAGGGAGTGTCCCAGCGCCACGCCCATGTTGCGCAGAACGGTTGAGTCTGTGAGATCGCGCTGCAGGCGCGATATGGGTAGTTTTTCAGAGAAATGCCGTAAGAGGGCATTTGCTATTCCGAGGTTGCCTTCGCTATTCTCAAAGTCAATCGGATTTACTTTGTGCGGCATGGTGGATGAGCCCACTTCCCCGGCAACCGTTTTCTGCTTAAAATACCCGAGCGAAACATAGGTCCAGACATCGCGGTCAAGATCCAGCAGAATGGTATTCCAACGCGCCAGCGCATCGAAATATTCGGCCATGGAGTCATGCGGTTCAATCTGGATGGTAAGCGGATTCTGCCGCAGACCGAATTCATCCTCGATGATCCGTCTGGTAAGCTCCGGCCAGTCGGTTTGCGGGAAGGCGGTACAATGTGCGTTGTAATTGCCGACCGCGCCGTTGATCTTGGCCGTGAGCTGGACTGCCGAAATTTTTACCGACTGCTGTTTGAGGCGGAATGCGAAGACCGCCAGCTCCTTGCCCATGGTAGTGGGTGAGGCGGCCTGTCCGTGGGTACGGGCCAGCATAGGCACTGCTTTCAATGCTTCGGCCATGGATTTGAGTTTGCTGATTATGCGGTTGCGTGCATCTGCAAGCTCCTGTTCACCGGCGCGGAGCATCAGGGCATGTGCCACGTTGTTGACGTCTTCTGAAGTGCAGGCAAAATGCACAAATTCAACGAGGTCAGCCAGGGTGGTGGCTGCGATGCTTTCTTTCAGGTAATATTCGATGGCTTTTACATCGTGATTGGTTGTGCGTTCAATTTCTTTGATGCGTGCGGCGTCTTGTTCTCCAAAATTATTGATGATTGAGTCGATGAGTGCGATTTCTGTGTTTGTAAGGCTGCGCACGGCGGGAATTGACGGTTCGGCGGCGAGCGCTTTGAGCCATGCCGCTTCCATTTTCAGCCGGGAATGCATCAGTCCGGCTTCGGAGAAAATCGGGCGCAGTGGTGCGGTTTTGCCGGCATAGCGGCCGTCGAGCGGGCCGAGCGCATTGAGTGTATCGTTCATTGATGTTCCTTTGTATTGATCCGGTAGTAAAGATATAGCAAAAAGGCTTCCTTGGTCAAGGTGATGATGGGGTGGACTTTCCCCATTTTTTGGAGAGATCGTTTTTTGATTACTATTTCTTATCGCCCCGCCGGGCTTGCCTGCCCTGCGAAGTGCTTTACACGAAGCGCGGGTCCCGGTGGATGAAAAGATTAAATAAAGCAAAATGAGGTTAATGTAAACTTGAGCCCGGATATTGCCAGTATTGCTTTATATTAAATTTATCTGGCTCCATATGGGCTCAAGGATAAGGGGAGATAGGAGTGTAAGAGTACGTGTTCGAGTACGAAATAGTGCGCAGTCTCCACGTACTCTCACTCGAATCTGTTCTCACTTTCAAATTAGTTGCCCAAATTATCCCCCCGAGTGTTGTCGAGTGGAACGTTATTAGTCCTGGGACCGGAAATGGGCGCAGTATGGGCGCAAAAAAAGCGTGTTGTTTCTGTTCCGGTGATATTACATCTGATGCTGGATGTTGTGTAGATAGTTATTGATCAGTATTTTGATGCGCTTATGGTATGGGGTGGCATGAAGTTTGCATCATGAATGCTGATGTGTTAGTTTATGGTCAGTTAGGTAACAGAAGGGGGTGATTCGGTAAGATTCACTTGTTACGAGGGTAGAACACGTTTGATAGGCTATGGGATTGACAGATGAAGGAGAAGATCGAATGACAGCAAACAGGAAGAGCGGGTTGTTGTGCGCGGTATGCGCGGTATGTATGGGTTTGAACGGATTTGCAGGAGTTGTTGAGGTTGGCACCGGAACGCTGTTTTATGATCATGCTGCCTTACAGCGACCTTTATCATCGGATGCAGGGCGTTATCAAATACTTGTATTGGCCGAACAGTTGGAGGGATATGCCGAAAGTAATCTGGTGGCAGTGGCTTTTGACGCCAATGTGCATCCGGCCGGCGCGGCTTCGTTTGATAATGTAGTAATCCGTGTGGTGCCGACAACTGTCGCTAAACTGTCGGATACTTTTGCGGATAATTATGCCGGGCAGGAACCGGTTGAAGTGCTGAACGTTGAAACATTGACTTTGGAATGGTCCGTGCGCGGGTGGCATCGGATTGAGTTTTCCCGTCCGTTCAAATATGACGGGAAGAGTAATCTGGTAATCGAATTCCAGCATGACGGCAATGAGGACGGCAAAGCCATTCGCACAACGCGCTGGGCGGCCGAGTCGGGCAGGGTGCTGGACGGGACCGTGACGTCGCAGCCGGGGCAGCCGCGTTTAACTGACGGCGGGGCGTTGGTCAGCGGGCATCTGCGGCCCTATATGAACGGGCTGCGGGTTGTTTTTGCGGCTGCCGAATAGTTTATGGAAACAGCCGCAGGGGGTTGGAGTGCAGCATGGCGCTTTCAATTTCCTGCGGCAGTTCCAATGAGCGTAACAGCTTCAGCGCCGCGCTCTGATCCTGCCAGGGTGAGTCTGTGCCGAAAAGCAGATACTCCGGCGGGTGTGACAGCAGCATCTCACGTGCCTCATCCGCAGGCAATAGCTCTAATGAATATGAGACTTCCATCCATACCGGTCTGCCCAGCAAATGTTCGCGTACACTTTGCCAGTCATTCCATGCCCCCAGATGGGTGGTAACCATTTTCAGGCGCGGGTGCTTTTTCAGCAGATTAATGATCCTGAAAGGCGCGGCGCGATCGTCTTCGGGAAAGGCTACATCGTATCCGCAGTGACTGATCAGCTCCAGCCCCAGATCCTCCATTGCTGAAAAGAACGAAGAATAGGCCGGGTCATCCAGCACGAAATCCTGATAATATGGATGCAGCTTGATTCCCGGCAGGCCGGCATCGGCGACGTTTTGAAGGTGTTTGACGGCGAACTCATCCTGTGGATGAACCGAGCCCAGCGGAAGGATGCGGTTACTGCGGATCGTAAGCGACCAATCTAGGATCGGGCGCCATTGTTCAGGGCGGGTGGCGATTGAACAGATTACACTGCGCTCAATGCCGGCCTGCTGCATGGATTCCAGCAGTGAGCCGACGGTGCCGTCGCGGTAAGCGGTCACCTTGTCGCATTCCTCGAGTAAAATCTGCATAGCGCGCGCGGCCAGCTTATCGGGGAATGCATGAGTATGTACATCTGTTATCATGGCGTTTGAATCTTCTTCAGTTTTTCAGAAAGAATGCGAACCCTGCTATATATAATACATACAGAGCCAAGAGGACAAATCCTTTCCGGCGAGTCAGGGTATAGCGATGGCGCAGCATGATCAGCATGGCTGATACCACAATCAGCATGGCAGGAAACATAAAGTTGATTTCCTGCGGTTGAAGCACTAAGTCATTGGCCACTGCGGAGGCGCCGGCCACCCAGCATATGTTCATGATATCGGCTCCAAGGATATTACCGATGGCCAGCGCGCCTTCATTTTTGCGGGCGGCGGTGATACAGGTGGCAATTTCCGGAATTGAAGTTCCCAATGCCACCAATGTCAGGGCGATGACCGCTTCGGAAATTCCAATACCGCGCGCAATAAAGGTGGCGCTGCTGACAACCACATCGCTGGCGAAGATTAACATCACCAGACTTACCAGAAACAACCCCGCCAGCGCCGCTGTGCTTTTTTCGACAGCTTTCTCGCTGATTTCTGCTTCAACATGCATTTCATACTTACCGGTTTTGTGGTCGCGGTAGATAAAAGCAATGTAACCGGCAAACAGGGCTAGCAGAATGATCCCTTCAATCCGGGTAAGCATTCCGTTATGGGCAACAAAGACAGTAAGCAGCACGGCAACCGAAAAAAGAAAGATCCCGGCCATTTTCAGAACCCGCGGGATGACCGGAATCGCAGCCGGGGCGAGAACGGCACACAGACCGAGTGCCAGGGTATCGTCGCAGATAACCGAACCAACGGCATTCCCCAGCGCAATTTCCGGATGGCCTTTTATAGAAGCCAGCAGTGATACGGTCAGTTCCGGTGCGGTTGTGGCCAATGACACCAGCACTATGCCGATCACCAGCCGCGGGATGCGGAAACGGATGGCAATACCGACGGATGAGTCCACAAAGAAATCCGCGGATTTAGCCAGAATCCAGAAGCCGACGGCAAGGCTGATCCATGCCACCGGCATACTGCTCTCGACAAAGCTGTGAATAAAATGCATGGCGGCAAGAATAGGCTTACCCCTTGCGCCAATCAAGCGCAATCACATCCGGCCGGGCAGGATAAAGACAGTTGTGCCGCCAAACTTAGAGTTCAGGTGGGTCAGGTGGGGACAGACAAAATATTTCATTTTTTTTCATATTTGACCGGAAATTGGACGTGCTCATTTCTTTAACTAGGTGTAGGGGGCGGTTTTTCCCGCCCCGGCAACCGAAAGGAGACAGAAGCATGAGAAAATCACGGATCAAGGCTGAGGGGGCGGCATATTATCACTGCATGTCACGTGTTATTGAGAAACGTCATATCTTCGGTGATGTGGAAAAAGAGAAATTCGTCAAGCTGATGCATAAACTGGCTGATTTCTGCGGAATGGAAATAATTACATTCGCCGTGCTGAATAACCACTTCCACGCATTATTGAAAGAAC
>PXDI01000405.1 GCA_003565095.1 PVC group bacterium
AACCGAATTCAGATACAATATCGAACTCGCTGTATTCATATCTGGCGGTAGATCCATCAGTGCGATTGGTGACGGACTTGTAGTAGCGACCTCGGGGCCATGCTTCCATGCGCTTATTAATTACGGCAAGCTGCATGACGGGTGAAATATCATCCGGCAGTTCATTGAGCAACGCGGCATGCGCAGCCTTCCAGCCTGCGCTATCGGATTCTGCCAGAGCGGGGAAGCCCACCCGCCATGTGTTTGTGCTGAGGATTTGTTCGTAGAAGTCCGTTGATATGATTTGTCCATGCTGATGCCGGTTCCATTCCTCCATGCTCATAGGAATGAACATTCTGGCTTTTTTCAGCCGTTCAGCAGGATCGTTTGTCACCAGATATCCCTGCTTTCCCCATATATGTAACACCTGCGGTTTTTTATCGGGAGCATACCCCGGCTTGAGGATGCGTTCAAAAAGACGGTTACCGGAATTTTGAAGATAAGCAACCATTTGGGGTTCAATGGCGCAGGCATTATTTTCTGATGCTACTTGTAACACGCTGGTAATACATCTGAAAACTTCCCGTTCAATTTCTCCATCAGTATGCGATCTTCTTCTTTGCGCAGTTTGTAAAGGCGCAGGAATCCATGCAAAATAAAAATCACTCACTCTGACTGCCCGGTTGAGCAGTGTTTTCAGGAGCTCAGGGTGATCGTTGATATATGCCGACAGTTTTTCGGTATGAGGCGAGAAATATCTGCTCCAGGCATAGTATTGCATGTCTTGCAGGTCATATAAATATGCATCGTAAATCATGAATTTCAGCAACGCTTGCGCAACACTTATGTCTCTGTTACCAAGTATCCAGGCGGCTTCATACGCGGCGCGTTTTTCTTCTTCACTGTAAGCCCACTGTGCCCTTTGCAGATAGAGCCGGGCTTCTTGCTCGCGATCATAAGGCTGCAAAATTGCAGATGCTGCAATCTGCTCTATAGCGGAGGTGTGGATAACCTCTGCTGTCTGTTGCAGGTTTTCTGCCGAGGATTCAATGGCCGGCAAAGGCAAAACATCACCAGCCGGATTCATTAATCGCGGCTCGATTATAAATGAACTGTTGTCAAGCATGTCGATGATCAGCCGGCCGGAAAGAACATATTCCCCGGTATGAGGTTCAAAAGTGCCGCCGGTCCACCAATGCTCATTATGTACAGCCATCAGGTGCCGTCGGTCAAGTGGCAGGATTTCAGGCGTTGCCAGCATTAATCTATGCAATATATTATTAAGTACGTCCGACAGTGCCACGGTATATGCTGTACGAATAGACGGCGTCATGCCCGGTAAGACAACCATCCGCATGCTTTTTGTGTCGGCGGTAAGCTTTATTAGATATGGATGCGTTTCCGAAACAACCCATTCGGCCCATCGTGCGCGGTTTCTGCGGACACCGGCAGCCGGCTGGGTATGTGCCCAGACTGTAACAGCGGGGTCAACGGAAACCATGGTAACCATTACCGTCTGTTCATTGCCGGAACCTTTTGACTGGAGGAGCATCAGTCCATCGGCGCGCGTTGTATTTGCCAGGCCGACCGAGTCATGCTCTGTTATCGAAGACAACTGAAGCGCGCGCTCCGTCAGAATTGCATCCAGCAACGTCCTTTCAACCATCTGGATGCCGGTTTTGCCGGCGGCCGCAAACAGCAGGTCGGCTTCGGCGCGCAAGGCCGGATCGCTGATGATGGCCAGACGCGGAGCGGTAATGTCATCGTTTGCCCCGCTTATGGAAATGATTGCTAACATAGCAATAAAGATAGTCTTATGGTACGTCTTCATGTATTTGCCTGTTTTTTTCGTTGGTGGCGGGTGCCAGAACAATGCGCAGTCCGGCGATGCCATCCGACTTAAGCGGTTGGCGGGCGGCCGAGCGACAGGCATAGGGCAGATCAAGCCATCCACCGCCGCGAGCCACTCTCAAACCGCCTGATGGCGGCCCTTGCGGGTCGATGGCCGCTTCGGCGAGATATGGTCCATACCAGTCGCTACACCATTCGCGAACATTTCCGCTCATATCGTACAGTCCCCATACATTAGGTTCTTTCATGCCTACCGGTCGCGCTCCTTTGCCATCAAGAATTAACCGGTGCCACGCAATTGCGTTAATATACCGGCAATGTGTGGAGGTGAAAGACAACTCATGCCCGTTATACAGCGCCGAGGTGCTGCCGGCACGGCAGGCATACTCCCACTCGGCTTCAGTTGGCAGGCGGGCATGTAGCTCCGGCAGGCCGGCGCCATTGTTGTCGAGCACATTTCTTTGCAAGCGCTCCGTCAAAACCACCGCATCCCGCCAACGTAACATTTTGGGGCTGTTTTCCTCCCATGTAGTGCTGTATCCGGGAACGCGCCCCAGAATTTGCCGGCATTGTTCCGTTGTGACTTCATATCTTCCAAGCCAGAAACCGCGACTGATAGTAACATGATAACGGGTTTCATCCGCTCCGCGGCCGGCTTCATCTTCGGGACTGCCCATCATGAAGGAGCCGGGCGGTATCCAGCAGAAATCCATGGTAATATTGTTGCCTAGGTCGATCCGCAGGATTTCGACAGGCGCGGGATTATGCACATCGTTCTCGAGCGCGGTCTGTGCGGCACTCGACAGGTGATCGGTTTCGGGTTCAGCATCTGCACTGCAAGATGCCGGAATATCCGGCTTTCCTGATTGCTTCGCGGTTTTACGTTCAATCGGCTTGATTTCTCCTGTCTGCGGATTCCATCCGTAACGCCTTCTTCCAAAGGTGCCGGTCAACATATTATCAACCACTCTGGGCCAGGAAAAGTTGATGTTATCAAAAGTGATATCTTCAGGATCATTTTTATCGGGTCTCCGCACTCGCGTTCCGGGCGTACGAAGCGTCCGGCATTTCAGTGTTTGTATGTCCATTTCAACCAAGCCGTGGCTTTGGTAAACAGTAATCTGACGCACCCTTGATTTAATGTATATCTTATGACCGATCGGATATAGTCCCGACACTTCAAATGGCAGAGTGGTTTTTCTCCATCGACCGCCCGCCAAACCTCTGATACTGAACAAGGTCTGAATGGCATCCATCGGACCTGTTTTTCTTATAATGATCATATGGGTTTTTGTGATGTGCAACCGGCTAAAGCGGCTGCCCTGCTGGGCTTGAGGAAAAGGTATCACTTCAAATTCGCCGGTATCCGCGTCCAGGCTGAATACTGATGTGTCATTTTGAAACCAGTACCGTCCCGCGGCTTTATGTCTGCCGGCTGCGCGCCATGGACGATTTTCTGCTTTTGAGCCGGGAATTACGGGAAAGGGAACAGATTGTGTAATATCAGATGGTTGTGTTGTGGTGGAAGCTGTTTCGGGTGCCCGCCACTCGAGTGCAAACATCAGATCTTCACTCATAAGGTCGTGATGTTCATCAGCAATCCACAGCAACATGCCGGGTATATTGAGTGTATGGAAGCGTCTTGCGGGAATATAGCGCCTTAATGCCTCAAAAAACTCACAGGCCTGTTCGTAAGTCATGTATGGCACGAACGGCTTTAGAAGAATAGCAGCATAGGCATTACTGATTTTTCCCGTCTTGACCAGCGTCTTAAAAAGCGCAAGCGCATTCCGGGCTTGAACTTCAGTAACATCATTAATGGAGGATGCGTCAGCAATTTCAAAGGCATCGCGCAGAAGGGCCGCCGCCTTCTGGCTGTCTATCGACCTTATATCCAGTCCGGCAAAGGCATCTACCAGAATATCCTGCAGTTTCGTACGGGCGACAGCCGCGGCGTCCGGTTCGCCGGATGTTATTGTCCGGCGCTCCACTGCAATCCGATGCGATATGCATTCTGAACGCTCGAGCTCAGAGACAAAGATCTTCCACAGTAATGTGCGGTCGTGTTCGGATTCAGTTGTTGGGGCAGAAAACAGCGGTCTGGCAAGCCGCGGATCAAGAAACCACGGATCGACGAGACAGCGCTGTGCCATGACGGCATCTGATAGATCGGAAAAAAAAAGCCATGCACGCCAAGCTTCCAGAATCGCGGCTGTTGTCCTATGACGATAGCGGGCATTGCGGGCGGCGGCCATCCCGCGTAAACCTCCGCTGTCCATTTTTATTATGAATTTTGCGGTTGTTACCGCTTCGGCCTGAAGCATTTCAAGAACCCCACCAAGTTCGTTCTCTCTGTTTTGAGCGAGTACCGCATCAAGAAACCTTTCGAAATCCGTTAGCGGGCAATGGTGGCACAAAATCCATTGCCGGTGTTGCTCATCGGTAAAGCCCTCGGGAGGTCGATAGGTGTTATGAAAAAGCAGCAGCTCCAGAAAATTCCGTGCCTGGAGTTCCAATTCGTCTTTTGACGGCGCGAGGGTCAGCTTCAATTCGTCAAAACGTGTTGCATCACGATAGCCGGCTCTTCGCAGCGCAGAACGGAATGCCGCGGCGCTCCTGATATCGCGCTGTCCCAGTGCAATGATGCTTCCCCACATGTTTTTGTGCTGTTCG
>PXDI01000291.1 GCA_003565095.1 PVC group bacterium
CCAGCCAGTGCGCCCTGCCGAGCCACAACACAAACAGCGCTATCGCGATAGTAGCTCCGGAACGGTGATCATAGGCCATATGCCAGTGATGTGGCGGGAAGTACACCCGCATAAGCATGGCTTCAACAAAATATACCACCACAAAAAACCAGATCGAGAAACCTATCCTGGACGGCAGCAGAAAAGCGATTCCCAGAATCGAAAAAATGATCTGGTTATTCATGAAACGTGGCGGCATGCGTCCGAAGATTGTGCCGTCAAACGCTGCTCGCAGCTCCCAGCGCATCGGGATTGCCGGAACCCGCCCCGGAAAATAGATGCTCAAACCATGCAACAGCCAGATGATCAGGATAACCCCGGCACCGGCCCAGAAAACCGGATTGCTGAATATCGGCGGAAAAAAGCGGCCGGGTGCCGGTTCACCCATCGGGGCCTCGTAAACCTGCAACAGCGGGAATGTCAGACGCTCATTATGACGCCATTGCGGATAGACAATCATCGCCACCCCCATCATAAACAGCCAGACGGCCACCCCCAGCACCCCCCAGGCAATCACCGGTTTGAGCCAAACGGCCAGTGGCATTTTCTCGCCTTCGGTCAGACGATCAAAAAAAGATTCACTCACCGGCGTCCGCGTACCGTATTGCAATGTTTCCGGAAAAAGTGAAGGCGGCGGGTTCACCTTATCATAAACAGCGGTAAGCTCGGGCTTGGTGGCCACATCCATAACCGCCCGCGCGGATTCCGCCACCATTACAAACCGGCTGACTGTTCCACCGATTAGCAGTATGCTGAAAACCAACGCAAGCTGGTGACGGTCGAGCACAAATGACGGACAAATCAGCCGCATCAACGGATTATACGCCACAGCCATCAAAAGCAGCACAAACAAGGGGCCAACCGGCAGATAGGTATCAGTTAACGGCTGCAGGCGGAAATAGGTGTCATGCAACGGAGTCAATATCCACATGATCACAACCAGCATAATGCCGGTCAACGCGGCGGCCGCCATCCGCCGCCGCACCCCCCAGTTTATGTCCACATTCTCATCTTCCGCCACCGGATAATCTCCTGAAAAAAAACATTCTGAATCAGAAGCGCTATACATATGCAATATATATGCCAAAGGAAAGCATTATCTTTTCAGGCTCTCAAATATGATGAAAATGTTTACAGTTTATTCGGCAAAGCTCATGAACAAGAGTGCGCTGAGGAAACATTTAATGCATACTGAAGTATGCAGAAACCGAAAAACCGGAACGCTCACCCCGCCCCTTCTACCCAGCGGACCGCTTCGCGAAACAATTGGGCGGCATCCTCGCAGCCGAGTTTCTTTTTAATATGTGCGCGATGCACCTCGACCGTCCGCGCACTTAACCCAAACTCTTCGGCAATCTTTTTTGTTGTCAGTCCGCGACCGATCGACTCAAAAACCTGCCGCTCACGCTCCGTCAAAGCCGCCACCCCGGTTGCCTCTTCAGCACCGGAAGCTCCCCCGCCTGCCCATTCGCGCATCACTCGAGCGGCAATCACATCACTCACATAGATTCCCCCGGCCGCCACTCGCTGCAAAGCCTCGGTAATCACCTCGTCGGCATTCTCCTTCATGACATACCCATGCGCGCCCGCCCGTAAAGCACGTAAGGCGTAATCCGCTTCATCATGCATTGAAAGCACCAATATCCGCATGGCAGGATTCACCGCCAATGCAACCGGCACCAGCTCCAAGCCATTCCCGTCGCGCAGTGTAATGTCGATAATCAGGATGTCAGGCTTCAACCGGTTCAGAGCTTCCCGTGCCTCGGCAACACTGCCGGCTTCGCCACGGATCTCAAACCCCGCAGCCCCGTCCAGCAGAACCGCCAACCCATGCCTGACAATCGCATGATCATCCACCACTAATAGCTTCAAACTCTCTTTTGTCATGCGCATAAATATGGTGGGCATCTCAACGCTTTGCAAGCGTCTTTCTTGAAACTTGCAAACGGAACAACAACAGGCTAGCTTGTCTTGCCGCGTTTGACGGCCTTGAGCCGTCGGACGAAAAGTTTGGTTTTGAAGAAAAGAAAAGATGATAACAAAGGAGCGAGCCCGGTTGGAGCAAACAGAGTGCTCCGCTGATAGCTTGCGCTGTGCGGGCTCACAAATAATGCAGAAATGAGTGTTTAGATCTCTCCCATCTTTCCGCTCGCCGGCAAACAAAGCCATCGACCGGGATAAAAAAGCAATATACACGCGGAGTTTATGTATGTTTCCTGAACCGTTGTCACCAGATCATCCATTACGGCATACCCCGGTAATCTGGCACCCCTTAGCCGCACGCAATGAATTCGGCGCAGTTATGTTCAGACGCCAAATCAAACTGCGCAAAGCTCTGCGCAACCTGCCTCTGTTTGTAACCGCCAGCCAGCGGTTCGAACTTTATCTCGACGGACAATTGATTGCCCGCGGACCCTCGCGTTCCGATCCCGACCGCTGGAATTGTGTGACGGTGAAAATACCGCAACTTCCCGCCGGAGAGCATGTGCTTGCGGCACGGGTAATTCATTACGGCAGACTGGGCGGCAAAGCGCAACTGGGCGGCGATGCCTTTTTTGCGCTTGCATCACGTAATGACATCCAAAAACCGCCCGGACCCTTTGACACCGGCAAAGACTGGCGCTGCCTCGCCGACCAATCTTTTACACCTGTAATCAAGCACCCGATGCGGCTTGGCAGCATCCAAACCGGTTGCGGCGAAGCGGTTGACGGCTCAAAATTCCCCTGGGGCTGGAACACGACGAAGTTTATACCCAAAGGGTGGCTCCCGGCCAGAGTCCTGCTTCCGGCGATATTCAACGAGTGGGGCAACCGGCCGCTGCAGCACGAACTGCAACCCGATCCCCTTCCGCAAATGGAGGAAAAAGAAGAAGCTTTTCAGCGCCTGTGGAAAATGAAGCTGCCGGACGGGAAAACAACAACGCCGGAAACCCCCGCCATTGTAAACAAGCATGCTCCATGCGTTCTGCCGCTGCAGATTGCCCCCAAGAGCTGTGTCCGTATCATTCTGGACCGCGGAGAACTGACAAATGCATATCCCGCAATCACCGTCAGCGGAGGCAAAGCCGCCCATATCACCATGGTTGGCGCCGAAGCCCCGCGTTTCCCCGGCAGCTTTAAATCAAAAGGAAACCGGGACGAAATCGACGGCAAAGTGTTTGCCGGCACAGTTGACTCATTTATCAGCGACGGCGGGAAACAACGGATCTTTACAACAAGTTGGTTCAGGTCTTTCCGTTACCTCGTGCTTGAGATAAGCACAGCCCAACAGGCCCTGGTTATTAATGCTGTGAATTGCCGCTTTTCGGGATATCCGATGCGGCACAAATCAAAGATCAAAACAACCGGGCAATTGGGCCGCGATCTTGCGCGGCGCGAAAAGCTCAGTTGGCGCACCCAGCGCCTCTGCTCACATGAAACTTTTTTTGATTGCCCGCACTACGAACAAGGACAATTTCCCGGTGATACACGGATTCAAGCGGTTTATCACTATCTGGCCGCAAATGATGACCGCCTGGCGCGCAAAGCTATCGACGATTTCCATGCCTCACGCAATTCATCAGGACTGCTCAGCAGCCATCATCCTTTAAATTCATTTCATGCCATACCAACCTACTCCCTGCAATGGATCGGAATGTTGTATGATTTTATTATGTACCGCGGGGATAAATCATTTATCAACCGCTACCTGCCTGCGGCACGCGAAATCCTGGCATGGTTCGATCGCAAAAAAGCCCCTGACGGCATGCTCGGCTTCATCCCCGATGCGCCCTTTATCGACTGGACCCCCGCCTTCACCGCCGGTAACGCACCGCAGGAGAAAAACGGACATTCATCAATCCTGACCATGCTATTTGCACAGGCCTGCCAGTGGCAGGCAGCGCTCGAATCCGCCTGCGGCTTTCCTGAACTGCACAAACGTTATGCAAAAACCGCAAAACAACTGCGCACAGCAACGCGGCAGCAATGCTGGAATGCCGCCCGCGGACTGCTGGCAGACACCGCGGCACAAAACAGCTTCAGCCGGCATGCCCAGGTTGAAGCGGTACTGGCCGGGCTGTGGAGCACTCCGCAGGCCCGTAAAGCCCTGCTGAATGCAGAAAGATACGCAGACATCATTCCCGAAGGCACCCTCTATTACACATATTATGTTATTCAGGCATTTAAGACCGCGCGACTGGGCACGCTGGCGTATCAGCGGCTCCAGGCGTGGGACCGCTGTCTTGAAGATTCCGGACTGACAACCTGGCCCGAAACCCTGCGCCAAGATACCCGCAGCGACTGCCATGCATGGTCAGTCACTCCCGGTATCGAAAACCTGCAACTGCTGCTCGGAATATCCCCCGCGGAATGCGGCTTCGCGGCATTGTCTTTCAACCCCTATCACCATTTGCCGGCAAAAACCAGCGGCCGCCTCCAGATCCCGGCCGGCACTGTCGATGTTGAATTGATGCCACTCGGCCGCAATAAACTGCAAGCCTCGATCAACTCCCCCGTTCCGGTTATCACAAACAACCGCCGCCTGCCGGCCGGTCATCATCTGATGGTCTTTTAAGTCACAGTTTAGTTGCAGCCGACGCAACATTCATGCTAATAGTATAAGACATTTTGTCACAGGTGGAATATGAAATCAGGTTTTCTGGATAAACTTATAGACCGGTTGGACAAGCTTGATCCGCAAAGCCTCCAGACCCAGTTTCTGCATCTGGCGCGTGAACGCGGATTGCTGGATACCATTTTTCAATCAATCCAGGAAGGGGTGATTGTGCTGGATAAGGCCGGCAGACTGAATTACGCCAACCGTGCCGCCGAATTAATGCTGGGATTCAATGCCGCCGGCCAGAGAGGCAGACCTTTTACGCCTTTCTTTCCCGATCTTGACTGGGATCTGGTGATGGAGCTTGATGGAAATGAATGGTCCCGGATGATCAGCCGTGAAATGGAAATAACCCACCCCGTGCACCGTTTTATCAGCTTCTATATGGTGCCGCTGCAACATGGCGACAATGATAGTGAACCCGCCGCAATGATTATGCTGCGCGACATTACCCACGAACGCGAGCAGGAAGCCAACCTGCTGGAATCAGAACGCTTTAACGCAATGAAAACGCTCGCGGCCGGAGTCGCGCACGAAATCGGCAATCCGCTCAACGCTCTCAACATTCATTTACAGTTGCTGGCCAGGGAAATCAGTGCACTGCCGGAGGCCGGCACCCGCGATTCACTGCATGAGCTGGTTGAAGTCTCGCGCAATGAAATATCACGGCTCGATCTGATTATTACCCAGTTTCTGCGCGCTGTCCGCCCCGCACGCCCGGAGTTGCGGCCGTTGCAGATCGAAAAAGCTATCACGGAAACTCTGCAAGTAATGCGACAGGAACTTGAGGACAAAAACATCCGCATCGAAATTGCCAGACCGCACCCCCTGCCCCGCATCCGCGCGGACCGCGACCAGTTGAAACAGGCGTTTTTTAATATTATCAGAAACGCTTATCAGGCAATGCCAGGTGGCGGCCACCTCAAAATCACCCTGACACATTCCGATACAATGGTCTCAATCGCGCTTGAGGATAACGGAAAAGGCATTGAACCGGAACATCTCGCCAGTATTTTTGAACCGTACCATACCACCCGGCCCGACGGGACCGGTCTTGGTATGATGATTGTTCAGCGCATTATCCAGGATCACGGCGGACAGTTGGAAGTTTCCAGCAAACCGGGCGAAGGCACCTGCATTACCCTGCGCCTGCCGCTGGCCGAAAAGCGTATCCGCCTCCTGGAATCACCAAGCGAAATTGACAAGAGGAGTAACCAGAATGAGTAAGGATGAACAGGCTGTTGTACTGATTGTCGACGATGACAAGAATACACGTGACGGATTGCAGCGCGCACTGCAACGGAATTATAAAATTTTAACCGCCGAACATGGCGACCAGGCCCTCGCAACTCTCGGTCATCAGAAGGTCGATATAGTGCTAAGCGATGTGCGCATGCCCGGAATGGACGGCATCGCCCTGCTGCAACGGGCGCTGGCGCTTAACCCCGAATTGATTGTCATCCTGTTGACAGCCTACGGCAATGTCGAGACCGCCGTTGAAGCAATGAAACACGGTGCATACGACTTTCTGATGAAACCTGTTAACCTCGATCATCTGGACCTGCTGGTGCAACGCGCCCTGCGTTCGCGGGATGTCGAATGCGAAAATATGGAATTACGGCGGCAGCTTGAAGACAAATTCGGTCTTGAGCAGATCATCGGAACATCCGACGCAATGCGCGCGGTTTTTGAAACAATTCATCAGGCCGCTCCGACCCAGGCCACTATCCTGATTCAAGGTGAAAGCGGCACCGGCAAGGAGCTCGTTGCGCACGCCATTCACCAGCTCAGCACCCGTAACCGCGGCCCGTTTGTTGCCGTGCATTGCGCAGCGCTTTCCGCAAGCCTGCTGGAAAGCGAACTGTTCGGCCACGAAAAAGGTGCCTTTACCGGAGCAACCGGAAGGCGTGAAGGTCGCTTTGAAAGAGCAACCGGCGGCACGCTTTTTCTGGATGAAATTTCTGAAATAGAAAAAAATGTGCAGGTCAAGCTGCTGCGGGTGCTTGAAGAACGCGCGTTTGAAAGAGTTGGCGGAAACTCTACAGTGAACGTTGACATCCGGCTGGTTGCCGCAACCAACAAAAACCTAAAGCAACTGGTCAGTGAAGACAAATTCCGTGACGACCTTTATTTTCGGCTGGATGTTGTAAGCATCACCCTGCCCCCTTTACGCGCAAGACGCGGCGATATCCCCCTGCTCTGTAACCATTTTCTGAAAGAATTCAGCCATGCCAACGGCAAACAGTTTGACGGGATCACTGCCGATGCAATGAGCGCACTTACGGATTATGACTGGCCCGGCAACGTGCGTGAATTACGCAATACTATCGAAAAAATGGTGGTGCTCTCACGCGGCACCCGCCTGACCGCCCGTGACATTCCGCAGGAAATCCGCAGCAACTCTTCGCTGCTGAGCAAATCCGATAAGAATATCGGCATCCCCGCCGAAACATCACTGGCGGATACCGAAAGACTCCTGATTGTTGATGCACTGAAGAAAAACAACGGCAACCGCACAAAAGCCGCTGAAGCCCTGGGCATCAGCAGACGCACCCTGCACCGCAAAATCAATGAATACCGCGCTGCCGGTATGGAAATGTAAAAGGTTCTGTCAATCCAATGGACTTGTTGCGCTTCATTAGAAAAATTCCGGCCGTACCGGATGATTCTCAGGATTACGGCCCGGCCGCATACATTATCTGGCTGGCGCTTGCAGGCGCACTGACCGTCATGATTCTGCATGCGGTTCTCGGTTTTGCGGGACTGCGGAATGCCTGTACATTAGAGTATGCCCACCTCGCAGGCCGGATTGCCGGCGGTCACGGTTTTACAACCACAGTCCTGCGCCCGGCAGAATTGTCGCGGCATGACGATTTGGCGGCAGTCCCTGAAACACGCCGCGCCCCCTTGTATCCGGCAATGCTGGCCGGAATGATGCGGATATCACGAACAGAAAACCTCACAGCATCAGCAGGCGAGCGCCGCTTCCGCCCGGAAACCCATGCGGTCGTGCCGTTTTCATTGATATGCCTGATTGCGGCACTTGCGCTGATTGCTCTGACCGACCGGATTAACAATCAGCGCGAGGAAGCCTGTCTGGCTATATTAATAACAGCCTTGCTGCCATCTTTCAGGGAGGCAATCTGCATATCCGGACCGATGGTGCTGGCAACCGCGACAGTGACCGCCTTAATCCCGCTCAGCCTGCTGGCTTCACGGAATCCCGGTAAACCACTCTGGGCGGCACTACTGGGATTAACGGCGGCCGCCGCCCTGCTCACTTCCGCCGCAACACTGCCGGCCGTGATCGCGGCCGGCATTCTGACCGTCTGGAACCGGCCGGATGAGCAGCACCGCAAACATATGTTTACCGCCTTGACTGCCTTCATACTGCCGCTGGCATTATGGGGATGGCGCAACCACCTGGCAGCCGGTTCACTTTTTGGTACGGCACCTTACAACTGGGCGGATGGATCAATCTACTACCCGGCCGGACTGCTCGACCGCAGTCTTGAAGACATCTGGCGCGCTCACCGGGCTTTGCACGGAATGATGCAAAAAGGCATCGTCGGCATGACGGAGTATTTTACCGCAACTTCAGACAGCATCCCATGGCTGATTCTGCTCTGTATCGGTGCCGCCTGTGCAAGACTGTCCAGCGAGCAGTTACGCACAACGCTTTGCCTCGCGGGCGGTTACCTGCTTTCAGCATTCTGGATGGCGGCATCAGCCGGGGAAGAAACGCATTACAGCCTAGTAATCTGGATGCCTCTGCTGGTGCTCGGCGGGATCAATAGCTTGAGAAAACTTACCGAATACCCTGCCGCTATGCCGGCGGATATAAAACATTTCCTGACCGCCGGACTGCTTGGCACAACTATAATCTTTACAATCTTCCAATGGCGTTTCTCGCGACCGCAAGGCGGATACCCGCCCTACCACCCGGCCTTGCAGGCGACCGCCGCCGGGCTGATTCCTGCAAACGGGATAATCTGTACCGACATTCCATGGGCGGTGGCCTGGTATACCGGCCGCACAACCATACTGGCCCCGCGCTCACCGCAAGACCTGACGGAAATCGAGCAGCATATTCCGGTTGCCGGAGTATACCTGACGCAGGAAACAGCACGGCGCTTTCTCTCCGGGACAAGCGCTTTCCGGTGGCATAGCACATGGCTGCCGGTCTGGAAAGGAACCGCTCCCGAGGGATGGGCATGGCATCACGGAATCCATCTGCCGCCCGGCACACAGGATCAGGTGGTGCTGCTAAAAGGCCCCGAAGAAGATACTTGAAAACGTTGTAATCGGAGCGGTTTCACGGAAATCGTCAACAGCCTGCCGCGCTTCATTCACGGCATCACGGAGGTCGTTATACAGCGCATCGTCGGTCATCAGCAAACCAATCGTACCTTCACCGGCTTCAATACGCCCGCTAACCACCTTTAACGAAGCCATGGTTTCGGCCATGTCATTATACAACGCATCGGCCTCCGGACTCATCAATTTCCCCAGCACCCCCTCACCACCTTCAAGCCTCTCCGTCAGCTTTTTAAGCGATGCGACCGTAGCGGCAAGATCATTATAGATTGTATCGTCAGCAGAGAGTAGTTTGCCGACAGTGCCCTCACCGCCCTGCACACGCTCAACAACCTTACGCAAGTCATGCAACGTTTCAGCAAATCCGGCAATTGCACCGCTTTCAACCAGCTCCTGACGCAAGGTTCCGACAATTTCAGCAGCATCCGTCATCAAATCACTGGGCTTCCGGCCTCTGTAAATGTCAAGCTCCAGCTCTTCAGCATCGTCCGGCCCTTCGTATATAACAAGATTCCTGCCACCTAGTATTGATGTTGAAATAATCGTGATATCGTACCCTTCACGCATCCGCAGCGGATCATCCAGCAGCGCAACCACATGCACCCCTTCCGGTTTCAGATCCAAAACCTTCACCTTGCCGACCGGCATGCCGCGCACAATCACATTATCGCCCTCACCCAACCCCATCACGTCATCAAACATGATCGCAATCTCAAATTTCTGCGCAAACCATGTTTCCCGCGACATGATTATGGTAAAATACCCCAGCGCAAACAGAACCGTTAGTATAAAAGCACCGACAATAATTTCGGTGGTAAGCTCCCTTGCAAGACAATCTTTTCTCATTTCTGCTTCCTTTCCCACGATCCACGCTTGGTAATAAACTGAGACTCAAGAAACGCCTGTACCTCTTCATTTTCGCTGTTCAAGAAATCTTCGGCGGTGCCGACTTGCAGAAAGTTACCGCCCTGCAGCAAGGCAATCCGGTTACCAATGGAAAGTGCACTGTGCAAATCGTGCGTTACCACAACACTGGTTATATTGGTTTCCTGCTGCATGCGTTCTATGAGAGAGTCGATCGTGCGGGCCGTCACCGGGTCCAGCCCGGATGTCGGTTCATCATACAGCACAATATCAGGATCCCGCACAATTGCGCGCGCCAGCCCGGCACGTTTACGCATGCCGCCCGATATCTCAGACGGCTGCTTATTCGCATCGTCAGCCAGCCCCACCATCTCCAAAACATTATGCACTCTTTCATCAATCTTCTCACAGGCCATATCCGTCTTTTCAAGCAACGGCAGGGCCACATTCTCTGCAATCGACATCCATGCCAGCAGTGCCCCGCCCTGAAACAGATAGCCGAACCGCTCACGCAAATGCTCTAGCTCATGCCCGGAAGCCGTGCTGATGTTCTCCCCGTCAACGTATACATCCCCCTCATCCGGGGTCAAAAGCCGTACCATATGTTTTAAAGTGACACTTTTTCCGGTACCGGACGGCCCGACAATCACAAACGTCTCGCCTTTCTTAATCTCAAAAGAAAGCCCCGCCAGGACCGCCTTGCCGCCAAGTGTCTTCGTTACATTGTCAAATTTTATCACAGGAATGTTCCCATAAACTAAACATAAAACAGGCGCGTAATAATATACCCGGCAATCAGAATTACCAGAAACGCTTCGATCACCGCACGGCGGGTGGCCATACCGACCCCGACTGCGCCCTGCGTTGTCTCAAACCCCTCGTGTGCTGCACAAATTGTTATTATTATACCGAAAACCACGGCTTTCAATAAGCCGACATAAAGATCCTTGTTCTCCGCAAAACGGGTGGCATTGTCAATATAAGCATCCCACGACACCCCCAACTGGGTCATCCCCACCAACCCCCCGCCCATTACCCCCATAATGCAAGTATAGAAAGACAGCAACGGAGTCATTATCATCATGGCCGTCAGCCGCGGCATCACCAGAAAACGGACCGGATCAATCGACATGATTTCCAGTGCGGCAATTTCCTCCGAAACCACCATTGTGCCCAGTTGTGCGGCAATCGCCGAACCGACACACGCCGCCAGAATCAACCCGGTCATGAACGGCCCCATCTCGCGCAACATGGAAACCATTACCGCTGTACCAATGTTTACCTCCTGATTAAAACGGCGCAGCTCAATCCCCGTCTGCAAGGCCAGAATCATCCCCGTAAAAACCGCCACAACCGTAATCACACCAAGACTCTTAATTCCGGATGTGTACATTTGAACCACAACTTCACGGCGTGCACGCGGAGTAAACACATAACGCAAGGAAATTAATGAAAGCACCAGCAACATGGTTGCACGACCGACATCCCGGCAGAAAAACATTACATAACGCCCGACGCTGCCCACCATATTCGCGGGCGGCGGAAAATATTCCGGTTCACGAGTTATCATTGCGGCCCTTCTTCTGTTGAACCTAAACGTATAACATACAACAGGCGCCAGCGGGAATGCAAACCCTGTTGCCGCCGGCTGACAAGCCCCCCCAACAGCGACCAATAACGCACATCCTCTTCCTGACTCTCATAGCGCACCAGCGGGAACAACGACCAGCGCGCAATGCGTTCAGCGTCCCTGCTGCTGCGGAAAAGCCCCCAAAGCAGGTCATGCTCACGCACATCAGCATTACGCGTGCGCACATAAACAGTCCAAAAAGCGGCATAATTGCGCTCAACCGGACCAAGATCAGCCCCCGGCCATAACTCAAAAAGACGCAGCCGGCTGAGCTCACCGCGCGCCCGCCAGGAAATCAGCGGCCAGATCTTCCAAGACGATTCCAACCGTTGAGCCTCATCATCCCCATTTGCAACCAGCGTACGCCGGTACCATACCGGAAGAAAAAGACTGCTGCGTAACGTTTCATTACGACGCTGCACTTCATGCCAGTGCCCCAAAGGCCATAGCACAAAGCCGCGCGTTGTCCCCGCCTCGCGCCGTGTTCCCCAAAGCGGCCAGATATCAGTCCGGTGCAGATGCGGCTCACGGTCAATCCGGATAAACGGCCAAGGCATCGCCGCGCTGAAACCGTCCTCAGATCTTGACCAACGTACAAAAGGCGGAAAAAGCATCCATGCCTGCCGGTCCGGTAACGCCATATACCCGAAAAGCGGAAACAGCACAAATCCACCTTGATCTTCCTCTCCGGGAATACGCAAGGAGGTCCAGACCGGCCATAATATAAAACGCCGCTCCCATTCCCCATCACGGCGCGACTCTCCATACAGCGGAAAAACCCGCCGCCGCCAGATGCCCGGACCGCGCGTCCAGCTAATTACCGGCCAGAGCACATGGTATGAACGGGTATCTTTGCGGCGGTGTTCAGCATATAGCGGAAACAACACAAATTTAATCTCATCCTGCCACAGGAATTCGCGCAAATCACCGTAGAGCGGAAATAGCCCCGCATAGGTTTCACCTTCAACAGATTTACCGGAAACCCAGACCGGTAAAATCAAAAAACGATAACGGCCACCGGGATCATTAATATCAAAATCTGTTTTCTGCGCGGTCAACACCCGCCATTGGGACTGATCCATAAAGCGCTTACCGGCCGCCAGCGGCCACAGCACTTCCCACATATTGTGATCCTTCAAGGAATCATCCATACGGCTGTACAACGGCCGCCAAGCAATGAATTCACGCGCTTCATGGTCACGCAGTTTTTCAAAAACCGGGCCGGCGGCGCGGGTGCGCGCTGTTCCGTCAACCGTCTCTCCCCGGTTATATAACAATCCGCCATCAAATCCGGCCACGCTGCGCGCTGACATGCAGCCGCTCGAAACCAGCAGCAAAACAAACCCCGACAGCCCACAAAGCGTCAGCCGCATTACATTACCATGATTGTATGTTTGCATTTGCCTGCCTGCCGGATCTCCCTGCTGATTACGGAAGATAATCATTAATTCTTTCAGCACAATTGAATATCGTGGCGATCAGCGCCGCCCTTATCCACATTCCGTTACGCATCTGGCGCCAGTAAACCGCCCGTGGATCAGCGTCAACAGCGTGATCAATCTCATTGCGCCGCGGTAACGGATGCATTATCACCGCATCGGGTTTCAGCACCGCCAAATGCCGCTTCTCAAAAGCATAAATTGATGTATCTACCGTCTGGCTTTCCCCCTTCACACTATCCCATTCGTCCTGAATCCGGGTCATGTAAATGGCGTCAGCTTCGGGAATAAAGCGCTCAAAGTCTGCGCTTACTTCATACGGAACATTACGCTTAGTTAGTGATGCAAGAATGTCATTGCCGATTGTCAGTGCGGCCGGAGCTGAAAAAATCAGCCGCATATCATCATAATTGGTCAGCAGGTTTGCCAGCGAACGAACCGTCCGGCCCCGCGCCAAATCGCCGCAGAACAGAATGGTTTTGCCGTCAATCCCGCCACGGTCTTCAAAACTGCGCTGCAATGTATAAATATCCAGCAGTGCCTGGGTCGGATGCTGATCCTTGCCCGAGCCCGCATTAATCACCGGAACCGGCCGGTCAGAGTTCATAAAGACCCATGCCATGCGCTCGGCCAGACCACCGATTGCACTGCGCATGATTATCATATCAAAATACGAGCTGAAACTGCGCACGGCGTCTTCCGGGGTTTCCCCCTTGAACTCACTCGACATTGATTTGTCGCGCACCTCGCCGACCGCCATCCCCAGTATTTGACAGGCCGAGTAAAAAGAAAGAAAAGTGCGCGTACTGGGCTGGGTAAAATACAGCATCGCCCGCTTGTGAAACAACTGATCACGCAGAAAATGCATACCATCCACAGTTTTAGCTATTTTTCTGATCCGGGTGGCCAGCAAGCCCATAGCCTCAAGCCTGTCCCGCTCGAACTGCCGCGCATACAGGACATGAAAAATATGCCCGTCCTTCTGCAAAAGGCCGGACTGCATATCAGGATCAAGCGCATGAAACGCTTCCCACGACATCTGACTCGCCGGTTTCATTCCCCCCCCCTAATTATTTATTTCTAAAATACTTAGTCAAACCACTTCGTCGGTTACACTTAGTCGAACCGCTTAGTCGGTTACACTTAGTCGAACCGCTTAGTCGAATCTCTTCTCTTCCGCCCCCCGCCCCCGGTCTCATACCTCCGTAACCCCGGTCAGTGTGGCCACAAACATCGCCTTGATTGTATGCATTCGGTTTTCCGCTTCATCAAAAACCTTTGACCACGGGGCACAAAAAACATCATCAGTAACCTCCAGCGGACCAGAATCCCGGCTGACATCAGTATTTTTATCATGAAATGCCGGCAGACAGTGCAAAAAGATCACCTTGCCCTGTTCCAGATTACCGGTCGCTTTCATTAATTCCATATTCACCTGAAATGGCTTCAACAGCCGGATTCGCTCATCCTGCTGATCTTCTTCGCCCATTGAAACCCATACATCAGTATATACCACATTAGCACCGGCCACCGCCTCCAGCGGATCATAAACCACATTAACACTACTGCCGTTCCCACGGGCAATCTCACGACAACGGTTCACCAGCGCCTCATCCGGGGCAAGCTCAACAGGCGTGCCGTTCACATAATCAACCCCGGCTTTTGCGCAACCGGTCATCAATGAGTTGGCCACATTATTACGGCCATCCCCGACATACGCTACCTTCAGTCCGGCAAGCGTCCCAAAAAACTCCTTGATCGTCAACAGATCCGCCAGAATCTGAGTAGGATGCGCCTCGTCAGTCAACCCGTTCCAAACCGGCACACCCGAATGCTCCGCCAGCAATTTTACCGTTTGCTGCTTAAAACCGCGAAAAAAGATACCATCAAACATCCGGCCGAGAACCTGCGCAGTATCCGCGACCGACTCTTTTTTGCCGAGATGCGTCTCGCGCGAAGATAAATACTCAGTCCGGCCGCCTTCATCCGCCGCCGCTACCGCCGCCGCACAGCGTGTCCGGGTAGAGTTTTTCTCAAACACCATCGCCAGATTCAGCCGCCGCAGCAGGTCACCGCGCACGCCCGCCAGCCGCCTTTTTTTCAGCTCAGCCGAAAAATCAACCAGCCACAACATTTCTTCATCTGAAAGATCATTCAAAGTAAGCAGTGAACGGCCTTTCAGCATATGTTTCTCACTCATAAGTAAATCTCCTAATTTGCAGTTGAACTATGTCACACCCGCTTTGACAAATCAAGTGAGCACAAAAACAAAAACTTGCCAGGGAAGCCAACTATTAATGGTCGTGAAATGGTTTATTGAATAGCAGACTCAGGACTCAATTGCAGGCGCCTTTTGGCGAAAAGCTATCCCGCAGAAAAAACCTGATAGCGAGAATATCAAAAACCACTTTCTAGTTAAATAAGCAAACATATGCTTTGTCACACTTGCGCTCATCCCGTCCCGCCATATCAGCCATAATGCTCAGGAAAGCGTGGCGTTCATGCTGCCGGTGCGGTAGCCATCCATGTCGAGGGTGACATACAGAAACCCCTGTTCATGGGCGGCGGCGCTTATTTTCTCTCTGGTTTCCGGTTCGAGCAGCGCGCTCAACTGTTCCGGCAAGGCCTCAATCCGTGCGATATTCCCGTGACAGCGAACCCGTACTTGAAGAAACCCCAGCTTGCGCAGAAGCTCCTCCAGGTTTTCAACCGCCTGCAGTTTTTCTGCGGTAATCCGGTCGCCATATGGGAAACGCGATGCCAGGCAGGCATAGGCGGGTTTGTCGGCGGTCGGCAGTTTTATGCGTCGCGAAAGCCGCCGTACGCATTCCTTGTCCATCTCAGCTTCAAGCAACGGACTGACAACCCCCAGTTCTGCCGCGGCCTTGCGGCCCGGGCGGTAGTCATTCAAATCGTCCAACGTACTGCCGTCGGCAACGTGACTGATCCCCTCTTGCGCAGCAAGCTCTTTTACTAATGAGAACAGTTCGCCCTTGCAGAAATAGCAGCGTTCGGGTGGATTGTCGGCAAACCCGGGAATCTGCAATTCATCCGAGTCGATCAGCCGGTGACGCAAGCCGAGCTGACGAGCCAGCTCAATGGCCTCCTCGCGCTCATGCGCCGGATAGGTCGGCGAAACCGCGGTAATGCATAGCAGCTTTTCTCCCAGCACTCTGGCGGCAACAGCAGCCAGAAAGGTGCTGTCAACCCCGCCGGAAAAACACACCGCCAGTGAACCGAGCTCTTTCAGCGCGGCCTCAAGCCGCGCCAGTGCCGCAGCATCATGCTCAGCGCTGGACACGGGCATTGCCCTTCCAGATGCTCCAGACCTGATCCTCATCGGCCGGCTGACCGTAATCCGTCAGCATCGTCGTTGCCAATGCACCGGTCGCCCAGCCGAATTGCACCCATTTCTCCGGCTCCCAGCCCCTAAGAATTGCATACAGCATTCCGCCGACAAAACCGTCACCGCCGCCGATCCGGTCAAGAACTGTGATCTCGCGCGGCTCAACTACATAGTGCTCATCCCCGGCAGCCATGATGGCACCCCAGCGATGGCAGTTGGCGCTGACCACCTCACGCAATGTGGTGCCAAACACTTTTGCATCCGGATATTTCTTGCGCGCGTTATCAATCATACCCTTGAAGCTTTCAATCTTAGCAGCGATATCCTTGCCGCCGGCCTCAGGCCCTTCAATGCCAAGACACAACTGAAAATCCTCCTCATTCCCGACCAGAATATCTGACGCTGCGGCAATCTCTTTGAAAACCTCATGCAATTCGTCTTCACGGCCTTTCCAGAAAGAAGCGCGGTGATTCAGGTCAAAACTGATGCGCGAGCCGTTCTTGCGGGCTTTGCGGGCAACATCCAGGCAGAACTTGCTGGTATCGGGCGAAAGTGCGGCAATTAAACCGGAAAGATGCACAATCTGTACACCCTCTTCGCCGAAAATCCGATCCAGATCGAAATCCTTGGCATTCAATGTGCGGCCGACCTCACCGGCGCGGTCATTCTGCACACGCGGTCCGCGGGAACCAAACCCGCTGTCGGCCAGATTAAACTGGTGCCGATATCCCCACGGATCGCCCTGCGGAACTTCCGGACCTTCGTAATCCATATGGCGCGCCGCCAGATTATCCTTAATCATCCGCGAAATTGGACTATCCTTAACAAAAGCAGTCAGCACTTTTACATTCATGCCCAAATACGAGGCAACACTGGCTACATTTGACTCAGCGCTGGTTACCTGCATTTTGAAAGTATCGCTGCAATGAAACGGCTGGCCGTTTTCCGGAGTCAGACGCACCCCCATACTGGTGGCAACCAATAATGCGTATTTACTGTCTTTGCGTAATTCAATGCTCATTTCCACTCCTTATCTTTTGTGTAGATACAGACTTAGTTGTTCAAACGGGTAATACATATACATTGACCGGCTACTGTTTGCCAGCATTTTTGGCGTGGCGGATGAATTCGCGCACTTTAGCGGAATCTTTTCTGCCGGGAGCAGCCTCGACCCCGCTGGAAACATCCACCCCGGCGGGATTAACCGCAAGTACCGCCTGCGCAATATTATCCGGGGTCAGCCCGCCGGCCAGCATGCAACAACGCCGGGCGGCAAGCTCTGATGCGGCATGCCAATCCGCGGAACTGCCGCTGCCGCCATACACACCGGGAGCAGCCGCATCAACAACCAGCCGCTGCACAAACGGCCATTGCTCCGCTTGCGGCAGCCATGCACCGGATTGATATGCGGTTGCACGCCACAGTGGATATGCGCTTACATCGCACCAGTCCGCCGCGGCTTCATCGCCGTGCAGTTGCACCGCATACAGCCCGGCATCATTTACCAGCCGGTCAAGATCCTGCCGCGCGGCATTCACCGACACCGCAACCAGCCTGGCCGCTTCCGGCAGACGGTCACGCAACCGGCAAACCGCCTGCATTGAAACCGCCCGGGGAGACTTTTCGTAAAGCACTACACCAAGATAATCCGCACCGGCTTCCAGCGCACTCAGCGCATCATCCGCATTGGTTATCCCGCATATTTTCACTTCACAATTCATCGGCTTGCGTCCCGTCTCCGGTTTGCCCAACATGTGCCGGCACCTGTTCAACAAACGCCTTCAAAAGCTGTTGATAGACACGGTTGTTTTCAATTCCGCCGTCATTATGCCCGCCGCTTAAACGCACAAGTTCACGCCTGCCGCTAACGGCGGCATACAGTCGTTCGCCGTGTTCGAATGGAATCATTTCATCATCCGGACTGTGGGCAATCAGCACCGGACAGCCGGCTTTTGATACGTATTTCAAGGTATTATAATCATAGCGGCACAGAAGCCGTGCCGGCAGGAAGGGAAACATTCTTTTAGCCATATCCAGTGCCGACGTAAATGACGACTCAATTACCAGCACATC
>PXDI01000288.1 GCA_003565095.1 PVC group bacterium
CTGGTATCCACCCTGAAAACGATGTGCATGCCGGCCTTCTCTGCCAGCAGACGGCCTAATTCAACATCAAACCCGCTCGGCCAGCCGTTTTGCACGCCCTGCAAGGGGTGATCATCATGCCTGACACCGAAAACCAGCGTGCGCCGACCGCCTGCTTCTGTGTCATCGCTTTGCGCAAAAGAAACGCAAAGCATGCCGAACAGCAATAATGCAATGATTAATTGAAACGGCTTACACAAATCAGACACCTCCGTTTTCGCCAGCGGCAGCGTCTTGCTCAATCTGTTTCATACCGGCATCTAGCTCCCGTATCTCGCCTTCATAGCATTCAGGGCAAAGACCATGCGTGAAATCAACTCCGGTAAAACGGATTACATAATCCTCTAACCCGGACCACAAATCCTCATTTACCCTGATTTTCCGGCAATGCGAGCAGATTGTCACCAACCCTTGCAGCATTTCGGCCTGCACAAGATAGGTGTGACCGATATTCACAATCGCGGTAGTGAGCACAAATGCCGAAATGAGACACGCCCCCACAAAGTCCATGGTTCTAGGGGCTGTCCCGTATATTATTGCCGAGAAATCAAGAAACTCGTTTGCCCATACCAGCAGCAGCAACGCAGTGTATACCGCCATCTGCCATGCAGCAATTTTACTCGGAGTCATCTGCCGTCTGCGCTTTTTCATGCTACCCCCCTCAGGCATAAAGGCCATTCCAGAATTCTGCCGTTCCATCAGTTGCCCAAACAATAAACTTTGTTGTAACAATATTCAAGCAGTGTGTTTCTGTTTTTTGCTCCCGTTTTGGCTTGATTTTCCGGCCGCCTTCACCGATAGTTTACGGACTTGAATCATTCTGGCTTTTGAGAGGAAGGAATTTACAGCTATGGGTTGGTTTACAAGAAAAAAGGCGGCAGTCGAGGAGAAACCGGATCTTTGGACGGTTTGTCCGGCCTGCAAGGCCCACGTATATAAAGAGGAATGGCAGGCCGCACTAAAGGTGTGTCCTCAATGTAATTATCACGAACGGCTGGCCTGCACCGAACGGCTGGCCTTGCTGGCGGATGAGGACTCCTTTATGGAGTTTGATGCCGATATACGCCCGGCCGATCCGTTGAAATTCTCGGATGCGAAGGGGCCGTATGCCGACAAGGCACAGCAGACCGTCGAGAAGCTCAAACTGAATGAAAGCATCCTGACGGGCGGTTGCAAAATGAACGGGCGATCTGTGGTGCTCGGCATTATGGATTTCCGTTTTCTCGGCGGCAGCCTGGCATCCGGCACCGGTGAAAAAATCTTTCTTGCGGCTGACTACGCCCTGCGCCACAAACTGCCGTTTATCATCTTTTCCGCATCGGGCGGCGCACGCATGCATGAAGGAATTCTCTCATTGATGCAAATGGCCAAGACCTGTGCGGCAATTGCCCGGCTGAACGAAGACGGCATTCCCTACATTTCGGTGATGACAGATCCGACCACCGGAGGGGTTTCCGCCAGTTTTGCAATGGTCGGGGACATCAACATTGCCGAACCCAAAGCACTGATCGGATTTGCGGGCAGAAGAGTCATTGAACAAACTATCAAGCAAAAGCTGCCGGATGATTTTCAAACTGCCGAATATTTGCAGGAACACGGATTTGTCGACCATATTGTCAACCGCGCGGAAATGAAAGATTTTCTCTGCCGCGTGCTGCGCTACTGGAAAGAAAACTGATAACCACGCCGGCAATACATAACTACCGGCGGATAAAGCGGAAACAGGAACATCACATGGACTTGGAATTTGAAAAATCATTGGTGGAACTTGAGCAGCAGATGAGTGAACTGGAAGGCGGTTCGGATAATAACCAGCAGCTTAACAGTCAGGTTACGCAGTTGAAACGCAAAATCAACTCGATGCGCAAGAAACTCTATGCGGATCTGACCCCCTGGCAGACTGTTCAGGTGGCACGGCATCCGGAACGCCCGGTACTGCGCGACTATATTGAAGGCGTATTTTCGGAATTTATTGAATTACACGGCGACCGGGCATTCGGGGACGACAAGGGTATCATCGGCGGGTTTGCCTCAATCGGCCGCCAGCGTGTTATGCTGATCGGACATCAGAAAGGCAAAACCACTGAGGAGAATATCGCCTGCAATTTCGGCATGGGAAATCCTGACGGTTACCGCAAGGCATTGCGCCTGATGAAACTGGCGGAGAAATACAATCTTCCGGTGGTTTCCTTTATAGATACCCCCGGTGCCTACCCCGGATTAGAGGCAGAGGCACGCGGACAGGCGGAAGCCATCGCCCGCAACTTGACCGAAATGGCACGGCTGGAAGTCCCGGTTGTCGTTTTGGTAACCGGCGAAGGCGGCAGCGGCGGTGCGCTCGGCATCGGGGTCGGCAATGTGGTCCTGATGCTTTCACACGCTGTATATTCGGTTATATCGCCCGAAGGCTGCGCATCCATTCTATGGCGCGACGGCAGCAAAGCCCCGGAAGCCGCCGCGGCACTCAAAATCACCGCGGATGCCCTGCTGGAACTGGGCGTAATAGACGGCATTATCGAAGAACCGGTCGGCGGGGCGCACCGCGACCATGCCGCCACGTTCGATGCCGTCAAAACCGAAATCAGCCAACAGCTTGCCAGGTTAAAGAAAATGTCTGCGCGCCGGTTGGTGGAACAGCGCTTTAAGAAATTTGCAATGCTTGGTAAATTTGACAACAGGAAATACGCGGTTCACCGCTAAAGAATACAAAAAGGGGAAACATGGCTACCAGAAAAAAAAGCACAAAGAAAGCTGCCGCAAATAAGACGGCAAGTCCGGCGATGCCGGAGTCGTCCGCAACCAGAAAGCGCACGCCGCTGCACATAACTGATACGACCTTGCGCGACGCCCATCAGTCACTATGGGCCACCCGCATGCGTACCGGTGATATAATGGAAATTATCGACGTTATCGATAATGCCGGATTCTATTCACTCGAAGTCTGGGGCGGTGCAACTTATGACGTCTGCCTGCGCTTCCTGCGCGAAAATCCGTGGGAACGGCTGCGCATGGTCAAGGCCAAGGCGCCGAAGACTCCGCTGCAGATGCTGCTGCGCGGACAGAACATTCTCGGCTACCGCAACTATCCCGACGATCTGCTCGAGCGGTTTGTGGCGCTGGCATGCGAAAACGGCATCGATATTTTCCGCATCTTTGATGCACTGAACGACTGCCGCAATCTCGAAAAAGCCATCAAATATGTGCGCAAATACGGCGGACACGCGCAGGGCACCCTGTGCTACACCATCAGCCCGGTACATACCGTCGAAGCTTTTGTCCAGAACGCCAGAGACCAGGTGGCGCTCGGTGTTGAATCCATCGCCATCAAGGATATGGCTGGCATTCTGTCGCCGATTGCGGCCGAAAAGCTGGTTTCAGCCCTGACCAAAGCGGTGAATGTGCCGATCCAATTACACTGCCACGCCACCAGCGGCATGGCGGTAGCCACCTATGTTGAAGGTGTCCGGGCCGGCGCCGGCGCAATTGACTGCGCAATTTCGGTAATGTCCGGATCATCGTCCCAGCCGCCGCACGAAACCATGCTGGCCATCTTCAATGAGACCGACTATCACGCCGATCTCGATGTTGACTGCCTGCGCAAAATGTGCCGCTATTTTACCGGACTGGCACCGCAGCGCATGCTCAGCAGTCAGCCGCTGAATCCGATCGACCCGGAAATTCTGATTCACCACATTCCCGGCGGAATGATTTCAAACCTGCGCGGCCAGCTTCAACAGCAGGGCGCTCTTGACCGCATTGATGAAGTGCTGGCGGAAGTGCCCAAGGTTCGTGCCGATATGGGTTATCCCCCGCTGGTAACTCCTACCAGCCAGATTGTCGGTGTACAGGCAGTCCTGAATGTGCTGGCCGGCAAACGCTATGAAATGGTTACCCAGGAAACCCGTGACTATGTCAAAGGACTGTACGGCCGTTCTCCGGCACCGATCGATGCGAAGATTGCAAAACAGATTCTCGGCAAGGAAAAACCGTTGACCCATCGGCCGGCTGATGACTTGAAGCCGATTCTGCCATCGGTCACCAAGGAAATCGATCCCAAGCTGATTAATGCGGAAGAGGACATTATATCCTACTGCCTCTTCCCCGAGGTTGCACTTGATTATTTCCGCTGGCGTGACCTGCCGGTTTCGGCGCGTCCCCCCAGTCCGGCGGATGTCGAGCGGCAGAAGGAAGACAAAAAAGAAGCGCCGGCGGCAGCCAAGCCTGCGCAGCCGCTGCTTTCACAGACCGATTACACTGAAATCCAGGGGCTGCTTGACAAAGTCAACCAGTTGCAGTTCTCCGAGGTCACAATCCGCCGTAATGATTTGCAGCTCAGCTTGAAAGCCTCAGGAATATCAACGCAGACCGTCAGCTCAGATGCTCCGGTGGCCGCGGCGGCAACGCAGTCAGTGCCGGCCCCCGCTGCCCCGGCAGAACAGCCGGTTGAGATCGGAAGAGC
>PXDI01000230.1 GCA_003565095.1 PVC group bacterium
CGAAGACTGAAGACTGAAGACTGAAGACTGAAGACTGAAGACCCAGATAATCGTGGTCCTCCCGCATCCCGCCTATCTTCTGCTTCAGTTCGACAAAGCTCGCGACAAAGCTCGCGACAAAGTTTTTCTACAGTCTACAGTCTGCAGTCTGCAGTCTGCAGTCTCTCCTTCCCGCATCCCGCCACGGTAGGGTTACACCCCATGGAACGGGGGTAACTACGGCGGTAGTATTGCATCAGTGAAAAACAACACCAAGGAGGCACCCCATGGGCGACAAAAAAGGCAAAAAGGATAAGGCCAAGGAACAGCGGCAGGCGGAAGCCAAGGAAGAGAAAATTGAGACACAGAAACGCGACCGGCAGCAGCATGTGCTTCCCGGTCCGGTCTGATCCGCAGCCGGAGCACAGTCAGGGACAATCAACAATGAACACGCTTCTTATCTATCCGGAATTCCCCGACACCTTCTGGAGCTTCAAGCACGCGCTGAAATTCATTGGCAAGCGCGCCGCGCTGCCGCCACTCGGACTGGTGACGGTGGCGGCCATGCTGCCGGATGACTGGTCGCTGCGGCTTGTGGATACGAATGTACGGGGACTCAAGGATGCTGACCTGAAGTGGGCTGACTGTGTCTTTGTCAGCGCCATGGTCGTTCAGCGTGAGTCGGCCCGCCGCATTGTCGCGCGGTGTAAAGCAGCCGGCCTGCTGGTTGTGGCCGGTGGTCCGCTGTTTACCAGCGAGCATGCACAATTCACCGAAGTGGACCACTTTGTTCTCAACGAAGCTGAGCTGACATTGCCACTGTTTCTTGCAGATCTGGCGCAGGGACAACCTCAACGCCTCTACGCATCTGCCGAATTCGCCGATCTTCAGCAATCACCCGTCCCCCGCTGGGACTTGCTGGAACTTAAACGCTATGCCAGCATGAGCATTCAATTTTCGCGCGGCTGCCCGTTTGATTGCGATTTCTGCAACGTTACCGCCCTGCTCGGTCACAGAATGCGCATGAAAACACCGGAACATATCATCGCCGAACTCGACGGCTTGTATGCGCAAGGCTGGCGCAATGAGATATTCTTCGTCGACGATAACTTCATCGGGAACAAGCACTATCTGAAAACCGCGCTGCTGCCGGCCCTGATTGCGTGGCACCGCAATAAATCCGGAATGTTATTCTACACCGAGGCCTCCATAAATCTGGCCGATGACCCCGAACTGATGGATATGATGGTGAATGCCGGATTCACCAAGGTCTTCATCGGTATTGAAACACCCGACGAAAGCTGCCTGAACGAGTGCAGCAAAATCCAGAATAAGCACCGGCATCTGGTTGAGGATGTCAAGCGCATCCAACGGGCCGGCCTACAGGTACAGGGCGGATTCATTGTCGGATTCGACCACGATTCCCCGGCAATTTTCCAGCGCCAGATCGATTTTATCCAGCAGAGCGGCATTGTCACAGCGATGGTCGGCCTGCTGCAGGCACCTGCGGGAACACGCCTGTACGAAAGAATGCAGCAGGCCGGCCGTCTGCTCACGGAATCCTCGGGCGATAACGTGGACGGCACAACCAACATTGTGCCGGTGATGAACCTTGATGTTCTGAAAAAAGGTTACCGGCAGATTCTGGATAACATCTACGCTCCGGGGCCATACTACCAGCGGGTGCGGACTTTTCTACGCGAATACAAGCCGCCGGTGCATTGCGCCAACCTGCAGTTCTCAAACTTTATAGCGCTGCTGCGGTCGTTTTATCGCCTCGGCGTGGTGGGGCGCGAACGGGTCCATTACTGGAAACTCATCTTTTGGACCCAGTTCCATTGCCCGCGCCTCTTCCCCCATGCGGTCACTTTGGCCATCTACGGCCATCATTTCAGGAAAATCTGTGAAAAACATGTCGTGTAACCAAGTTATAAATGGAGGTGAAATGGTTGTTGCCTTTTTTGTAAATTAGGGCAGAATGTATCAATCGTCACAGGAAGTGGCGATAAACCGGACTTCTTCTTGTGTTATGGATGATTGTTCCGATTAGTATAAACATGACACAGATACAGAGGTGAAAGATGGATATCTACGTAGGAAATCTACCGTATGATGTAAACGACTCAGATCTGCAGGAGCTGTTCTCAAAGCACGGACAGGTCGAAAGCGCACGCGTTGTAATGGATCGTGACACCGGCCGGGCCAAAGGCTTTGGCTTTGTTACGATGAATAACAATACCGAAGCCGAGGCGGCAATTGCCGCCATCAACGGCACGGATGTGGGCGGCCGCGCCCTGCGTGTCAATGAATCACAGCCAAAACCGCGCGATGATCGCGGCGGCGGAAGAAAACGCTGGTAAGACTGCTTCGCGTTTCCAGGCGGCAGCCGGAACCTCCGGCTGCCGCCATTTATCGCTGACAGCAATACACGCCTGTGCCGCGGGGTTCTTCCGGTAATGCAGTTGAAAAGGTAATTGTGAAGACTAAATCAACGGCGAAGAAACACCAGGCACCCCCGCAGAAAACCGTTCGCCGCAAATCCACGCGCGCATCTGCTCAAAGCATTTTCCCGATTGTCGGCATCGGCGCTTCCGCCGGCGGCCTCGAGGCGCTGGAACAGTTTCTGAAACATGTGCCGGCTGATAGCGGCATGGCATTTGTTATTGTGCAGCACCTGGATCCCACACGTAAAGGGATCATGCCCGAACTGTTGCAACGCGTCACCGCAATGAATGTGGTCCAGGTAAAAGACCGCACCCGCATAAAACCCGACTGCGTTTATGTCATCCCGCCCAACAAGGACATGTCGGTCCTGCGCGGAGTGCTGCATCTGTTTGAACCCTCCGCCCCGCGCGGATTACGCCTGCCAATCGATTTTTTTCTGCGCTCTCTAGCTCTTGACCGCAAGGAACACAGCATTGGCGTAATTCTTTCCGGCATGGGTTCCGATGGTACGCTCGGATTACGGGCCATCAAGGAAAAGGCCGGCGTCACGCTGGTACAGGCACCCTCCGGGGCAAAATTTGACAGCATGCCGCGCAGCGCCATTGATGCCGGACTGGCCGATATTACCGCCCCCGTCGATGAGCTGCCGCTGAAAATAATCGCCTGCCGCCAGCGTACGCTACGGCGGACAAAACCCACAGCAACACCGGATGAGAAAACACTCAACGCGCTGGCTAAAGTCGTCCTGCTGCTGCGCGACCATTCCGGGCATGATTTCTCGCTCTACAAGAAAAATACACTGTACCGCCGGATTGAACGGCGGATGAGCCTGCACCAAATCAACACGATGCCCACTTATATCCGGTACCTACAGGATAATCCGCAGGAACTGGACCTGCTTTTTAAAGAGCTGCTGATCGGTGTGACTAACTTTTTCCGCGATCCGGCGGCCTGGGTTCAACTGCGTGAAGAGGCCCTCCCGGCGCTGCTGGCCGGCAGACCTTCCGGCCAAAACGTCCTGCGCGCATGGGTGCCCGGCTGTTCGACCGGAGAAGAAGCCTATTCGCTTGCCATTGTAATGAAAGAAGCCATTGAGGCGCTCAAGCCGGTCAGGCGCTTTAGAATCCAGATTTTCGCCACAGATTTGGACCGCGACGCCATTGACCGCGCCCGCACGGGAATCTTTCCCGAAAATATTGCTTCGGATGTTGCCCCCGAACGCCTGAACCGGTTTTTCTCTAAAGATGAATGCGGCTACCGGGTTGGCAAGGAAATCAGGGAAACGGTTATTTTTGCTCCACAGGATCTGATTATGGATCCGCCTTTTACCAAACTGGATATCCTTAGCTGTCGTAATCTGCTGATATATTTGACGACCGAAGTTCAGAAAAAACTGATTCCGCTGTTTCACTACAGCCTGAATCCCGGCGGTATTCTGTTTCTCGGCAGTGCCGAAACAACCGGCACCGGTGCCGAACTGTTTACGCCGCTTAGCGGAAAACACCGGCTTTATCAACGGAGCCTTACCGATCCGCAAACGCATGCGGTGGAGTTTCCCTCGTCTTTCGGTGCGGGCACCGCGGTCGGCACCGACACCCGCCAGGCACCGAACATGCCCGCCAGTCTGCAGGCCCTCGCCGACCAAATGGTTTTGCAGCGTTATGCCTCACCGGCAGCACTGACCAATGATAAGGGCGACATCCTGTATATCAGCGGCAAAACCGGTAAATATCTGGAGCCGGCGGCCGGCAAGGCTAACTGGAATATTTTTGCCATGGCGCGCGAGGGCTTACGTTACGAGCTGGCCGGCGCGTTCCAGAGAGCCGTTCGCAAAAATGAACGCGTTGCACTTCACGGACTGAAAACCGGTAACCGTGACAGCGATCCGAATGTTGACATCACTGTCGAGCTTCTGGATGAGCCGGGCCCGCTGCATGGATTGGTTATGATCGTCTTTACCGATGCCGTCACGCCCGCACCGGACCGGACAAAAAGCAGACAGCGCTCACCCCAGACCGGCAGCAAGCGCCTGCGGGAATTGGAGC
>PXDI01000314.1 GCA_003565095.1 PVC group bacterium
AACAGTACGTGCTGGTGTGTTGCGGGACCGGCTGTGAATCTACGAAAAGCAGGGAAGTGGTTAACGCATTAACCGAGGAGGCCGCCAAAGCCGGCCTGGCCGGTGATGTGCAGATTGTCAAGACCGGCTGTTTTGGTTTCTGTGAAAAAGGTCCGATTGTAAAAGTTCTGCCTGAAGAAACTTTTTATGTGCAGGTGAAGCCGGCGGATGCAAAGGAAATTGTTGCAGAGCATTTAGTGAAGGGCCGTCCTGTTGCCAGACTGTTGTATGATTCGACGCAGAGCAAGGCACACGCCAAACTTGAAGATATTGATTTTTACCAGAAGCAGGTACGGGTGGTTTTGCGGAACTGCGGTGTTATTGATCCTGATTCGATTGATGAATACATTGCCCGTGACGGTTATGTGGCCTTGGAGAAAGTGTTGTTTGAGATGCAGCCCGATGATGTGCTGGCGGAGCTGAAGAAATCCGGCTTACGCGGCCGTGGCGGAGCTGGTTATCCGACGTGGCTTAAGTGGAAGTTCACCAAGGATGTTGAGTCCGATGAGAAGTTTGTGATGTGCAATGCCGACGAGGGGGACCCGGGAGCCTATATGGACCGCAGTACTCTCGAAGGTGATCCGCATTCGATTATTGAGGCGATGATGATTGCGGGTTACACCTGCGGGTCAACGCATGGTGTTATTTACATTCGTGCTGAATACCCGCTGGCGATTGAGCGGTTGAAAAATGCGATTGCCCAGGCCAAGGAATACGGTCTGATGGGTAAGGGCATTCTCGGCACCGATTTCTCATTTGATATTGAGATACGACTTGGCGCAGGCGCCTTTGTCTGCGGTGAGGAAACTGCGCTGATCGCCTCGACAGAAGGTGGCCGCGGTATGCCGATTCCGCGCCCGCCGTTCCCGGCGGTAAAAGGTCTGTGGGGTAAGCCGACTGTAATTAATAATGTTGAGACCTGGGCCAGTATCCCGGTCATCATTATGCGCGGCGGCGATTGGTATGCAAAAATCGGTACAGAAACATCAAAAGGCACGAAGGTGTTTGCGCTGACCGGCAAGATCAATAATTCCGGTTTGATTGAAGTGCCGATGGGAACCACTTTGCGCGATATTATATATGGTATCGGCGGTGGTATTCGAGGCGGTAAAAAGTTCAAGGCTGTGCAGACCGGGGGACCCTCCGGCGGCTTGATTCCCGCTGAATATCTGGATACACCGATCGACTATGAGAATCTTGCCAAACTTGGCTCGATTGTCGGATCGGGCGGCATGATTGTAATGGATGAGGATGACTGCGTGGTGGATATCACCAAGTTTTATCTTGATTTCTCTGTTGAAGAGAGTTGCGGAAAATGCGCACCCTGCCGGATCGGCGGTCGCACTCTGCTGAATCTGCTTGAGAAAATTGCCGCGGGGAATGGAACCGGAGATGATATTGCCACGATGCAGAAGCTTTCAACCGCTATGCAGAAGGCTTCATTGTGCGGCTTGGGGCAGACTACGCCCAATCCGGTGCTTTCGGTGATCCGTCATTTCAATGATGAATTGATGTCACACATTAATGACAAGAAATGTCCGGCGGGCAAGTGCTCCAAGCTGGTGACCTTTACGATTGATAAGGAAGCCTGTATCGGGTGTACGGTTTGTGCGCGCCGCTGTCCGGTCAATTGCATCAGCGGTGAGCGCAAGCTGCCGCATGAGATTGATCAATCCAGATGTATCAAATGCGGTGAATGCCTTGCCGCATGCAAATTTAATGCAGTTTTGAAATCATAGTAAAGGGGACATACCAACATGAAGATGATTAAACTTGAGATAAGCGGCATTGGGGTGGAGGTGCCTGAAGGGACCACTATTCTGATGGCCGCCGAAGAGGCCGGGGTGAAAGTGCCGCGCCTGTGTTATCATGACGACGTAACACCATGGGGCGCTTGCGGTCTGTGTATCGTCAAGATTGAAGGTTCGCCGAAGATGATGCGCGCCTGCACGACGCCTTGTACTGACGGTATGCAAGTTATCACGCATGATACCGAGCTCTATGAAGTGCGGCGGACCGTGCTGCAGTTGATTCTTTCAACACATCCTAATGACTGTCTGCGCTGTCCGCGCAACGGTTGCTGTGAACTGCAGACATTAGCCGAGGAATTCGGCATAAGGGACTTTGAGTTTGATAAACGTTTGCGGGAGCTGCCGATCGATACCTCAACGCCATCGCTGGAAGTAAATCCGCAGAAATGCATACAGTGCGGACGTTGTGCGCAGGTATGCCAGAAGATGCAGAATGTCTGGGCGCTGGAGTTTCTGGATCGCGGTGACAAAATGCGCATTGCCCCGGCGGCGGATGTAAAGCTCAACGACAGTCCCTGCATCAAATGCGGGCAGTGTTCAGCGCATTGTCCGGTGGGTGCCATATATGAACATTCCGACAGCAAGCTGGTCTACTCCGCACTTGCTGATGAAAGCAAATATTGTGTCGTGCAGATTGCCCCGGCTGTACGTGTTGCGATTGGTGAAGCATTCGGTTATGAGAGCGGTGAAATCCTGACCGGTAAGTTGTACGCCGCCTTGCGGCGGCTCGGCTTCAAGGCTGTTTTTGATACTAACTTTTCCGCTGACTTGACGATCATGGAAGAGGGTACGGAATTCATTAAGCGCATGAAAGAGGGCGGGCCGCTGCCGTTAATTACCAGTTGTTGTCCGGCGTGGACAGATTATATGGAGAAATTTGCCTCAGATTTCATCGGGAATTTCTCAACATGCAAGAGTCCGCAGCAGATGATGGGGGCAATGGCCAAGACCTACTATGCGGAAAAAATCAAAGAGAAGCCTGAAGACATCTATATGGTATCGATTATGCCATGTACTGCAAAGAAGTACGAAATCACCCGTACCGAGGACATGTTCTCGACCGGTTACAAGGATGTTGATGTGGTGCTGACCACGCGTGAATTAGGTCGTATGATTAAGTCGGCCGGCATTGATTTCAGAAATCTGCCGGATGAGAGTGCTGATTCGATTCTGGGAACCTATGCAGGTGCCGGAACACTTTTCGGGGTTACCGGCGGTGTAATGGAAGCGGCACTGCGGACGGCGGTCACTATAATGACCGGCGAGAAGCTGCCGCGCGTTGAGTTTGAGCAGGCGCGGGGGCTTGAGGGTATCCGTGAGGCCACACTGGATGTTGCCGGAACTGAAGTGCGTATTGCTGTGGCGCACACGATGAGCAACATTGACGAAGTGCTTGACCGTGTGCGTGCCGCCCGTGAGCAGGGTAAAGAGTTGCCTTATCACTTTATTGAGGTAATGGCCTGTCCCGGCGGGTGTGTCGGCGGTGGCGGTCAACCGCACGGTGCCACCGCGGAAATCCGCCGCAAGCGCGCGGAGGGTATTTACCGGGATGACGAAGCAAGTGTGGTGCGCTGCTCTCACGAGAATCCGGAAATCCAGCGTATTTACAAGGATTTTCTGGGTGAGCCGAATGGTGAGAAAGCACACAAATACCTGCACACGCATTACAAGGCGCGTGAGCAGTACCGGTTTACTGATAAGGTATAAAAATCAAGCTATAGAAGAGTAAGTATTCTGCGGTCAGGACAGACGTCTGAAGCCAAGGATGCGGTAGATACGGGATGTTATGTAACGCCCGGCCGTGTCCTTAATGGATACGGCCGGGCGTTTTTTTTTGGAGGGAGTTATAATGGAAAAAAGACTGGGGTTTGTCGGCATAATTGTTGAAGACCGCAAAAGTGCGGCAGATTCAGTTAACCGTTTGCTGTCAGAGCATTCAGGGGTGATTGTGGCACGCATGGGTGTCCCTTACCGTGATCGCGGTTGCAGCGTTATTACACTTGTTGTTGATGCCACAACCGATGAACTCGGCCGGCTGACCGGGCAATTGGGGGCGATTGCGCATGTCGGGGTAAAGTCTGCATTAAGCAAAGTATGAATAAGCAAAACGAAAGGACATCAAAATGAAAAAGATGGCTGTATTGATGGCGGTGAGTACGATGATTACGCTATGCCGTATCTCGATAGCGGAGACGGTGACGGCTGACCCGTTGGTTGTCACAGCGCGAGCCTGGCCGGAGCAACAGATAGCCCTGCCAGCCACTGTTGAGATTATTTTCCCGGACGAAATGCGCCTGGGAGTTCTTGCCGGTATTTCCGATTTGCTGGATACCGTTCCGGGAGTTTCACGCTCTGGTGACAGTCCCTGGGCTGCTGATATATCTATCCGCGGTCTGGCGCGTGACAGTGTGATATTAATGATCGACGGCTGCCGGGTGGTGACGGCCAACGATCTGGCAGCGCGGATGTCATTTATTCATCCTGATGAAATTGAAAGAATTGAGATATTGAAGGGGCCGGTTTCTGCGCTGTATGGTTCAGGGGCGATTGGTGGGGTCGTAAATGTTGTTACACGGCAGCCGGTATATTCTGAAGATTCGTATCTGCGGCAGAAGTTGCGGGTACGCGGGGGCAGTAATCCTGACGGATTTGAGACGCGTTATGCGGCGGATGTGATCTCTGCTGAAACGTATCTTTCGGTGTCCGCCGGGATGCGCGACTATGATTCATATAAGGACGGTGACGGCGAGCGGGTAGTTAACTCCCAGTTTGAGGATCACGATATGCTACTGCGTCTGGGACACCGCTGGAATGATGATTTATCAACCGAGGCGCTCTTGCAATTGCATCAGGGGCGGGAGATCGGCATTCCCGGCAGTGGTACGGCACCGTTGCCTGCCGCGGCTGATGTTACTTACGAGGATGCCCGGCGTGTGCTGGCGGCGGTTGTTAACCGCTGGAATGCCAATGGACGCTGGTGGCGTGATTCTGAACTGAATATTTACTATCAGCAGATTAGCCGTGATGTGCGGGTTGACAACTTTCCGCCGGCAAGCCCGGTGCGGGAATTGCGTCCATCTGGACGACATGATAGCGTTGGTGCGCGCTGGCTGAATAATTTTGAAGTCGGAGAGCACCGTCTGGCTGCCGGCATTGAAACCTGGCGCCGCGAGCTGGATTCAACCCGCCAACGGCTGTTGGCCAATGGTGCCCGCATCGACGAGCGTCCGCTGCCCGAAGCATGGGAATGGTCATACGGGGCGTTTGTTGAGAACAAGTCATCATTGCATGATGCTGTGACGTTGACTGTAGGTGCCCGTGCCGATGGGTTGACAACGAGAAACAAGTCAACAGCGCAATGGGCTGCTGCTACGGAGAATGATGTTAACTGGAATACGCATGCCGGTGTTAATTGGCAAGTTGTTGAACGGCTGGTGATGCGTGCGGTTGTTGCTGCCGGATATCGTGCGCCGGCCATTGAGGAGCGTTATCAGTATCTTGAGCTGGGCGGGGGGCGCATTAAACTGGGTGATCCGGAGCTTGATGCCGAACGATCGCTGTTCAGTGAGGTGGGGATGAACTGGTATGGTGACAGTCTGCGTTTCGGATTAAACGGTTTTGTGAATAATTTGCGTGATCTGGTCAGTGAAAAGGTGGAAGACGAGACAATAATCCGTAACGCCAATGTTGACAAGGCGCGCATTGCCGGGGTGGAAGCCTCTGCCGATGCTGTCTTGGGTGGCGGCTGGGTTATAGATGCGGCATTAAGTTATCTGCGCGGCAGTGATCGCAACAGTGGAGAGCCGTTGGCCGGGATTGCCCCGTTGAACGGGTTTGCGGGTGTGCGTTATCAATCCGCCGCCGGATGGTATGGCCGGTTGCAATATGTAGTGACAGCCGGGCAGGAGCGAACGCCTGAAGGTATTGACAGCGCCAGAAACTGGAAACGTTTTGATGCCGCTTGCGGGTATGTTTTTGACCTTGGGCGGACCCGTCATGAGGTTAGCGCCGGGGTTCAGAATATTACTGATGAGACCTATCGTGATTATCTGTCAACATGGCGTGGCGCGCCTTACAATGAGCGTGGACGCTCGGTTAATGCGGCATGGAGTATTGATTTCTGATCAATCGGCGGCGGTCTATGGTTGGTTTCCGGCGGACAGTTTTACGTTTGCAATTGTTCCGGCAAACGGAAAGCGTCCGTCGGCGGTGCGGCCGATGCGCATAGGATGATGCATGGCTGTACCGGCAATAAACTCCTGCTCGGCAGTCAGTTTTACGCCGTTTACAGTAAACTCTGCCGCCCCGCGGACATTATCAACGGTCATTATTAACGTGTGCCAGTCGTTGCCGGGTACTGCTCCTGGGCTGGTATAAGACCGTTTAGCGCTTTTGCCGTCGCCGGTCTCGAAAATAATCCGGCGGTTATCGGTGCCCCAGTCGTTGACATACAGGCGGAAGCCGCCGGCAGTACTGTATCCCGGACTGTTTGACAGCAGAGTCTGCATTCCGCTGATCATGCCTGCCACCCTGAATTTCATCGTTAATTTCCAACTGCCTGCGGGGGCGGCTATCCCCAGCTCGATATGGTCGTCAACACCGTCCAGCGCAATCCCGTTTGCTTCAACCAATACGCCGTTGCGCAACGCTGCCGGAAGTTGTGCTGCGGATGAATCTTTAATAATACCGTCGTTTACAACTGTTCCGGCAAAATTCCATTCAATACTATGCTCAGGCTTGCCGGGCAGTCCATTGCTTACCGTAAAATATTTTGTTGACGATGTGCCTACAGGCGGCGGACTGCTTATATATGTGCAACCGTGTTGGCGGGTGATATCATGGAATGTTTTCTGATCTGTGAAAATTATGTTTTTTGTAAACCGGTTTAACACAAAATTGCCGGTTTCTGCATTTGGGATATTGCGGCCCATAATGTTCAGATTGTTGAAATGCACATATGAGACAATATGTTGTTCATCAAAACCGAAAAAAGATGACGGCGGAAATGTTCCGCCGGTTACTTTGATATTATCAAAGAAGATTTCGCGCACATAACCGCGCACGTTATCGCGGCTGGCCGGGGCAATGCCGATCCAAATGTCTGCGAGACGCACGCCGGCCTTTTTGACCGTGATATTGCTGTAATGTATCTGCCGGATAATTGCGCTGTCACCGTTTTGGATCGACAAGGCCGGACCGTTATTGCTGCGTACAATTGTAGAGTCTTTGAAGCAGACATGCGAAATGGCAACGGCCCGGGTTTCCGGACCGATGATCAGCGCATCAGCCAAGTCGGCTTTTATCCGGCATTCCCTGACCACAATGTTACGGGATGGCGTACGATAGCGGCTGTCTTTTCCGGTTATCGCAACAGCGCTGGCTCCGCTGTTGATATAACACCGCTCTATGATTACATCCTGTGTGTTTGCCAGGCTGATTCCGTGGTTGCCGGGGCCTTTTCCTGATACAGTTATATCCCTTATGGATATTCCGGCGGAGCTGCTGATCTCTATTCCCGCTAATGTGGCATTAGTGATGGAAACGCCCTCAATTACAACGTTATGGCAGTATTGGAGGTTGATCCCGGCACCGTCCCGTTGTGAGGCCGTTCCGTCCAGATCAATGACGCCGGCTCCGGTTATGATGATATTCTGGCTGCCGCGGGCGCGCAGATTGCCGCGCACGACCGCCCCGGCCTCGATCTCAATCCGGCTGTCGTCACCGATATCAAGCGTTTTTATAATGTGATTACCCGGCCCAAAACGAATCACATTATAATTGCGAAGGTTTACCTCCGGCGGGTTTGCAACTGCTGTCATCCGCACGGGTGATGTGGTGCTGATATCCGCGGAAGCGAACTGTATGGCTGCCAAAAGCAGCCATAAGGCTCCAGCAAATCTGCCCGCATAAAAACTTCTCATTTATCGTCCGTATTATCATCATTGCCGGGGCGGCGGCCGATGCCGCCGGGCAGGCTGTCCATCAGGCGAGATCCGGCATCCCCGGCACGCTGTGCGGCGTCGCGTGTTATGGTTGTTCCGCGTTCGATAGTGCTTTCAACGCCGGAGCCGATTATTTCGACCCCTGATTGCAGGGCGGAGCCGGCCAGATCGGCAGAAGAGGCAATGGTTTGTGTAATCGCATTAAACAGGGCATTGAGTACCGTCATTGATATATCAAGAATCGACTGATCCTCTCCGCCGAGATTTGTTAGAGTTATATCGGGCAGCGTAAGGCTGACGGCCCGGTTGGCCAGCAGCGGTGACTGCACGGAAACCCGTGCACTGCGGATGGTCAGTTCGTCAATAATTACGGCCGGCCCCGGTGGCGTCAGCTCCGGATCCTGCTCAATCTGCTCCTCTTCACTCTGAAGGTTTTCAATGAGTGTACCGATATTGCTGCGTCTGCCACGCAGTTCATATGTGATATGCGGAGAGTTGATTTCGATGCGATGGATGCGGATTTCATCGCTGAACAGAGAGCGGGGATTAAGGTGGATATTCATTGATCCGAAACGGAACATATTTTCAGCATTGAAATCCGGGAGATTGCCGATTACCAGGTTGGACATCGAACTTTTGCCCGAGAAGATCGACAGCGCCACATGATCAACCGTTACCGGCACCCCGAGAATGCCGGGGGCTGCGGATTCAACCGCTGTCTTAACAATGCGTCCCGGCATAACCAATATAGCCGTCAGCAGGATCAAAAGACCGGCCAGCAGTATTCCTAATGTAATACATATTACTTTTTTCATGTCATTCTTTCTGATAGATATAATGTTGTTATTTCGCAGCACCCTGAATATATGTTTAAAATAGTATAATGTTAGGTTACTTGGCAAGCGGCAATAATTGTTATGACCGGTTTGGAAAGTCCATTAATTCGCGGATACCGTGAGCTTTTGCGGGTTGGCCGTGATGCAACTGCCGATGAAATCAGGCAGTCTTACCGTCAATTGGCAAAGATATACCATCCTGACGTAAATTCAGCGCCGGAAGCGGCGGCAGTGTTTGCGCGGATTAATGATGCTTATGAGGCGTTGCTTGATAAAAGCCGTTTAAAACAGATCAATCTTGATTATACCGAAGGCCGTTACGCCGAGCCGTGTGTTGCCGGTCTGCCGTTTCATGTCGGTTCATTTTTCGGGCACCGTTTTGCGGGGCAGACCGACGGACGTACCCAGGATCCGGAAGATTTTCCCTGGTGGGAGGCGCGGCCGCCGTTGCACATCGACGAACGGGGGAATTCGTACTATGAGAAACATACAGAATCGCATATCTCAATACTTGATGATCCTTCATTAGATTTGGTGGAGGTCATTTTTGCCGGATCATTACGGATCGATGACGAAATAACGCTTTATAAGGCATTTCGTGCACACGAGTTTGCCGAACTGCCATGGTTTGTGCTTAATAATGAGGGTATTGTGCATTTTCTGAATCGTGATATTGAAGGTGCGCTGCGGTGTTATGAAGAGTTGAACAAGCGGATTCCCAATAATATTGTTTTTCTGTATCGGCTTGGGTTATGCCATCAACTTGCGGCTTTCATGCATATGCAACCAAGTTTTTTGAGGGGGTTGCAGCCTGAACGCAGGCATGTCAGAGAGGCGGTGAGGTGTTACCGTGAAGCGATCAGTCTGGGAGAAAACCGATTGCACATGCCGCAGCGCTGCCTCACCATCCGCAAGACTCTGGCTGATTTACTGGCGGCCAGCGGACGGAACTGGTTGTCTTACAACGAGTGGAACAAAATTAAGCTTTTGGCGCCCGAGTGCCTTGAGGCTGAATCAAAGCGTGCTTTGACCAAACCGGGGGTAGTCGCTTTACTGGAAGACCGGACTGAGCGGAGAAGGGGATAGCATGAGAGAAGATTACGTTGACTGTTATATCAGTCCGGCATCGCATCCGCGGTTTGATATAATTAATGCAGCCGCTGCCGGGCCGGCTTTACGGACAGCCTTGAATGCCGCCAATGCCGGACTGGAACAGCTTGAGCGGCGAGCTGTGCCGGAATGGCAGGCGCTGATGGAACCGCTTTATGAGTTGTGTGCGCCGGTTGAGTACGGGTGGGGGCTGGTGCATCATTATCTTTCGGTAATGAACAATGACCAGTGGCGGGAGGTGGAGGAGGGCTTGCAGCCGGAAATGGTGGCATTTAATTTACGCGTCACTCAGAGCCGGCCGCTTTTCTCTGCAATGGAAGCGTTATATCTGGCTGCTGATCAACATGGATTGGATCCGGCGCAAAGGCGCATTCTGGAAAGTTCACTGCGCCGGGCGCGATTATCGGGCGTTGCCCTGGACGGCTCTCAAAAGCAGCGTTTCAATGATAACAAGCGTAATCTGGCCAAACTGTCAATGCAGTTTCAAAACAATCTGCTTGATGCCACAAAAGCTTACGGCCTGCAACTGACAACTGTTGCGGAGGTTGAAGGCTTGCCGCGCTCTTTACTGGTTATGGCAGCCGAAGCAGCGCAGGCCGCCGGCAATGCCGATGCTCATACCGACAGCGGTCCATGGCGCATAACCCTTGAGCAGCCATCCTTTATCCCTTTCATGAAATACAGCAAAAGGCGTGATTTGCGTGAAAAACTGTATCGCGCCTACATCACACGTGCATCATCGGGAACGACGGATAATAGCACTATTCTGGAAGAGATTCTGAAGCTGCGTTGTGAGCAGGCGCATCTGCTGGGATATGACTCATATGCCCAGATCAGTCTTTCCTGTAAAATGGCCGGATCTCCGCCAGAGGCACTGGCGCTGATGGAAGAGCTGCGCGGTGCATGTTACGAATCCGGTCGGCGGGAGTTTGATGAGCTTTCAGACTATGCGGCCGGACTGGAAGGAGAGCTGCCGTTACGGCACTGGGATATTGCCTACTGGACTGATCTGCGCCGCGATGCGCTGTTTTCTTTTTCTGATGAAATGCTCAGACCATATTTCCCGCTGGAAAAGGTGCTGGACGGGATGTTCACACTGGTGCAGCAGCTATTCAATGTCAGGGTTAACCAGGCTGACGGAAAATTTCCGGTATGGCATCCGGATGTCCGGTTTTTTGAGGTGAGTGATGAAGACGGGCGGCCGCTGGCTTCATTTTATCTTGACCCTTACAGTCGTCCCGAGACCAAGCGCGGCGGCGCATGGATGAGTCCGGCCTTTACGAGGCGACGGCTTCCGGACGGCAGGCTGGAGCTGCCGGTGGCTTATCTGGTCTGCAATCAGTCAAGACCTTCCGACGGTAAGCCATCGCTGATGACGCCGGCTGAAGTGCAGACTTTGCTGCACGAGTTCGGACATGCTTTGCAGCATATGCTTACTACGGTAGACTATCCAGATGCCGCGGGCATTAATAATATTGAATGGGATGCTGTGGAGATTTGCAGCCAGTTTATGGAGAATTGGCTGTATGAGGATATCGCCCGTCCGTTATTGAGCAGTCATTTTGAATCGGGCCAACCTGTTCCGCAGGAGCTTTTCATGCAGTTGCGTCAATCGCGCACCTTCATGGCGGCAACCGCCATGTTACGTCAGTTGTATTTCTCATTGCTGGATCTGAATTTACATATGAGCAGGCAGGTAAGCGATGAAGAGATTGCCGGAATGCAGGCGCGGGTCGCTAAGCAGACGCTGATCATGCCGCCGTTGCCGGAAGACCGTTTTCTATGCGGTTTCTCGCATATCTTTGCGGGCGGATATGCCGCGGGGTATTACAGTTATAAATGGGCGGAGGTGCTTGCTGCGGATGTTTTCGCGGCGTTTGAAGAAGCCGGAACCGGAAATCCGGCGGCACTGCGCTCAACCGGCAGCAAGCTTCGTGAAACTTTTCTTGCCAAGGGAGGTGCGGTTCATCCCGCCGAAGTCTTTAAGCAGTTCAGGGGGCGGGAACCTGATATTCGGCCTTTGTTAAGGCAGCATGGTATCAGCAGCTCATGACTGGATGAGTTCATAATCAACCATGTGATCATCGTCAAAGATGAAATATCCGCGAAACAGGGTGTCATTCAGCAGCAACGGCAGCCATTCACGGTCGTCACGCCACATGCGTTCATATGGGATGGCGTCGCGCTCGACCCACATCGGTTTGGCTTCACCGGTCTCGCGTGGTGTTCCCCGGTAACCGGCGGCTTTGAACACCGTGCAGAAAAGCTTGAGTCCATCCACAAACTGGAAATAGAGTTCACCGGCGAATTTTGCGTCAAGCGGGGTGATGCATACCTCTTCTTCGGTTTCACGGATTGCCGCCTGCTGCGGGGTTTCGCCGGGTTCCAGTCTGCCGCCGGGCGCATTGATTTTTCCGGCGCCCAGACCGCGTTTCTTTTCAATCAGCAGCATGCTTGTGCCGTGGCACACAAACAACAGTGTTGCGCGCTGGTCGGGTTGCCACGTCTTCCAGTTGATGGCACCGACGCTGCCGGGGACGGTATTTTGATTTTCAGAATGCATTTACAGAACTTGCCTCAATTCATTGTCTGCGTCAAGTTACGTATGTAATTGCTTGTTTGGCGGGGGGAATGGGGGTAAAGTGCTAACTGTATCTTTTTATGGATAATGGGGTACCGGAAGGAGTACAGGTTATGGGGAAAGTTGATCTTTCGACTAATTACATGGGGCTTAAGTTCCGCAATCCTTTAGTGGCCGGCAGTTCGTCACTGACGATTGATACGGCCAAGGTGAAAAAACTGGTGGAGGCCGGCGTAGGCGGGATTGTTTTGAAGTCGCTTTTCGAGGAGCAGATCCGGGCGGAAAGCAGTGAAATGTACGATGCGCTGGTTGCTGATTCGCATCCTGAGGCGCTTGAATATTTGCAGGCCGACCTGCCGATGCGGATGGGGCCCTCCCGTTACCTTGAGCATCTATCTGAAATCAAGGGTGCCGTGGATGTTCCGGTGCTGGCCAGCGTGAATTGTGTTACACCCAATGAGTGGCCCTTGTTTGCGCGTCAGCTTGAAGCAGCCGGTGCAGATGGTCTGGAAATCAATGTATATGACATTGCTGATGACCCGGAGATTGCCGGTCCCGAAGTTGAGGAGCGCCATCTGGCCATGCTGCGTGCTGTCAAAGCGGCGGTTGATGTTCCGGTTGCCGTCAAAATCGCGCCGTTTTACTCCAGCCCGCTGCATTTTATGAAAAGGCTTTCCGATAACGGGGCGGATGCAATTGTGCTGTTCAACCGTTTCTTCCAGCCGGATATCGATATTCATACCATGTCATTGCAGCCGTCATTGAATCTTTCGCATCCAACAGATCTGCTGATGCCTTTGCGCTGGCTTGCAATGGCCCGTGATGTGGTTGATTGCGATCTTTGTCTTACCACCGGCGTGCACGATTCCCGCGGACTGACCAAGGCGCTTCTGTCGGGAGCCAATGCGGTCCAGATTGCATCGGTACTGTATGTCAAGGAGATGGCGGTTGTGGGGACAATGCTAGAGGGTCTGGAGAAGTGGATGGAACCGCGCGGTTACGGCAGACTGGATGATTTCCGCGGGCGGATGTCTGCCTCACGTTTGACTGATCAGAAGGGTTTTGAAAGGGCGCATTACATGAAGGCGCTGGTAGGGGCTAGTTAAAGTATGCTTGGTACAGTAATTCGCGGTATTCCTGATGTGATTGTTCTGATTGTGGTGTTCAGCATCACTATCTTTGTTCATGAGCTGGGTCATTTTATTGCCGCAATAAAATGCGGCATGATTGTGGATGTTTTCTCGATCGGTTTCGGTCCGGCCATTTGGAAACGGCGTCACAACGGGGTGCTGTATAAAATCGGCTGGATACCTTTTGGCGGATATGTTGCCTTGCCGCAGCTTGATCCGGCCGGGATGGACAAAGTTCAGGGTGGGCATGCGGAGCCCGGGCCGGACGGTGAGACCGTGCGGGTCATTCCGGATGTTTCCCCATGGAAGAAGGTGATTGTAGCCGTCTCGGGTGTGGCCGGTAATTTATTGCTGGCGGTTGTGCTGGCCTGGGTTATTTTTCTTGGTCCGCATCCTGATGATCCTGATGCAAGCGGAAGAACTGTCATTGGTTTTGTCAGTGAAAACACCCCGGCATATGCAGCCGGGCTGCGCGCCGGGGATAAGGTGCTGGCGGTTAACAACAAACCGGTTTCAAGCTGGCATGATTTTATGATTGAATGCGCTTTGGGTGCTGACCGGGGGAACCGTATATCATTGCGGGTTTTATCTTCAGGTGAAGAGCGTGAGCTTGTTATAGAAACTGAAGCTAATGTGATGGGAGTGCAGGTGCTTGAGGGCGTGGAGCGCGAGCTGCTCACCGTGATTGTTGGGGTGCTGGAGGGCGGTGCGGCGCATGCCGCCGGGTTCATGCCTGAAGACCGGGTGATCAGTGTGGATGACGAATCCATCACCAGTGTACAGCATTTCATGGATATGATAAATGAGGCTGGTGGGCAGCGGGTAACGGTTGATGTTGAACGTGACGGCCGGCGTGTAGCGCTTGAAGTAGAGCCGCGGTTTAACGAAGAATACGGCCGGGCGATGATTGGTGTGCGTGTTGAACCGGCTGAAGAGGGCATCATGCCATGGATGGTGCATAAGAACCCCTGGGCGCAGATCAGGGCCGATGCCTCCGGTATTTTCAGAATCCTGCGTGCGCTGGTCACCCCGCGGGAATCAAAGCATGCGGCACAGGGTCTGGGGGGGCCGATTATGATTTTCGCCACCCTCTGGATCTCTATCCGCAGCAGCATGCTGAATGCTGTCGGTTTTCTGCGGTTTCTCAATGTAAATCTGGCAATCTTGAATATGCTGCCGATACCGGTACTTGACGGGGGGCATCTGGTCTTTGCGCTGTGGGAGGGGATTACCCGGCGCAGGGTTCATCCTAAACTCGTCAATACGCTGGTGAACTTCTTTGCCTTTCTGCTGATCGCAGCCTTGCTTTTATTGACATACCGCGACATTACGCGGATTTCGCGGTTTTTCCCGATGTTCCGCAGTGCCGCGGAGGAACCGGCTGAATAATCAGCACCGTTTCAGCGGGATTGCTATGATGAATGCAGATAACCATATGCGCAAAAAGACCCGCCGGATCATGCTTGGTAATCTGGCGGTCGGCGGCGGCGCGCCCGTGTCGGTACAAACCATGACCAAGACCGATACACGTGATGTTGATGCGACCGTTTCACAGATAAGCAGAATTGAAGCGGCTGGCTGCGATATAGTCCGACTGGCCGTTGTTGATGAAGATGCCGCCCGTGCCTTGCGTGATATCAAAATGCAGACAGCTATGCCGCTGATTGCCGATATTCACTTTAATCACCGGCTGGCATTGCTGGCGATTGAGTCGGGTGTTGACGGTTTACGGATTAATCCGGGGAATATTGGCGGTAGCGGTAATGTCAAAGAGGTGGTTTCCGCTGCGCGGGAGCGCAGACTTCCGATCAGAATCGGGGTTAACAGCGGATCAATCGAACCGGCGATAGAGGCCCGTTACGGCAATACTGCCGAAGCGTTGGTAGAGAGTGCGCTCGGGCATGTGGCGCTGCTGGAAGAGCTGGATTATCATGAAATCAAAATATCGGTAAAGGCTTCGGATGTCATCCGCACCCTTGCTGCATACCGCTTGCTTTCCGCGCGCTGTGATTATCCGTTACATCTCGGGGTTACCGAGGCCGGAACGTTTCTGGCCGGAACGGTCCGTTCTTCACTGGGCATAGGCATTCTGCTCAGTGAAGGGATAGGTGACACCATCCGGGTTTCCTTGACAGATACGCCTGAACGGGAAGTCGCGGTTGGTCTTGAGCTGTTGCGTGCGCTTGAACTGCGCGCGGGAGGGGCTGCGGTAATTTCATGTCCGACCTGTGGCAGAGTGCAGGTGGATGTGGCCGGCCTGGCCGGTGAGGTGGAAGTTGCGTTGGAAAGTTTTTACCGTGATAGCCCGGTTGTGCGCAGACCGGTTGTCGCGGTGATGGGTTGCATGGTCAACGGGCCGGGCGAGGCGCGGCATGCGGATATTGCCCTGGCCGGCGGGCAGGGGAAATATGCTTTGTACCGTAATGGCGAGATGATTTGTACGGTTAATGAAAAAGACGCATTACAGACCTTGATAAAGACAGTGGAGGAGTGGTGTGCCGATGTCAGTTGAAGCAGACAGCCTGCGTTTGCGCCATGCGTTTTTCTGGATGAAGCTATTGCGCCTGACCCGTGGCAGGATCAGTCTGGTGCGAGCGGTGGAAATTATTGAAGAGGAAGAGTCGCACGAGGAGTGGGCGCGGGTTATCCGGCAGTTGCGTGAATTAATGGGGCAGGGGCGTACCCTGGCCGATGCGGTTTGCGAGCAGCCGGCGGTGTTTTCGCTATCGGTGCGTGAGCTGGTTGTTGCCGCGGAACGCAGCGGGGCATGGGAGGAAATCATGCAGGAGCTGGCCGACGGATTGCGTGAGGGAACATTCTCATGAACCGGGCATAGAGCGCTTCAGTCGCTCAAGCAGCCGTTGCCCTTCTTCAACTGATACCGCTCCGGCTTGAATTATAATATTCCTTTTTTCCGGCCATTCCCCGCGCAACAGCCGCTGTATCTCCGGTGAATCGGGCGCAAATGTGAATACCATTCGGCAGGTTTTCCTGCCAGATTTCTGTCCATTCCGCGAGTTTGCTGTACATGCCGGCATTCAGGGCCGGAATAGCCAACTGCTCGACATCCTCGGCATTCTCAAGAATATGGCTGCCGGTGGCGGGGAGGCTGTTTTCCGGATAGACCACACTGCACCCGAATGCCGCGGCAACCTGCGGAGTGCCGAATTGAACCCTGACGGAAGCCACCCGGTCATCGCCGATTTCCAGATGCGGCCGCAGGCTGTCGAGTTCGGCTTGCAGCATAACCAGCGGGTCAGCAAGCCGCGCTTCCCATGATGGCAAATGGTCCAGCGGCGTCCTGATAATAATCATCGGACGGCAGTTACTTGGATCAGTATGCTGCATCCGGTAATCGGCATCAACCTGAGCCAGGCGTTCAAGTTGTTGGTCGTTAAGTTTGAGTTGTTCTTTTGTAGTCATAATTTTCCTTATCAAAAAGTCACATGTTCGAGGTGACCAAAGCTAAGTGTTGTACTTTTACCATAGCGCAAGTTCTCTGTGTCTGTCGCGGGGTGGGGTGAATAATCCGGTGATGACAAACGGATTGCTGGCCCAGCCATGAAACTGCCTTGTGGTACACACAAGTTCGCCGTGCTTTTTTGATAATGTCGGGTAAGTTTTGACCGTGATAAGGATGCGCTCTTTCATGCTCACTCATTAGAAACCGGAATATCCTGATCAATGTTTGCAAGTACTGCATTAAGAACTCGTGTACGGTGGCACTGGCATGCAAGTCTTTCAAAACAAAGCAGTGCGATCCGCTGCCGCTGCTCCAGTAATTCAGTAATCGCCTCGACATCACGCCCGGCGTCAATCAGTGTGGTACTCTCATATTCGTCAAATAACGCATCATAACCCGTTTGTGATTCAAGTTTACAGCGCTTTTCTGAGGCAATTCCAAGTTGCGGAAAGTGCCGGTACTCGATGCCAAGATGTCCAAGCGCTGTACGCAGCATGGTTTTGGAAAACCCGAATTTACGGCTGAGCGGATTCCTGCGTACATCACAGACCACCTTTATATCATTGTGAAGCAGTTTATTCAGATAGGATTCCAGCGCAAGCCCCTCATAACCGATACTGCAAACCAACGTTCCGCTTACCGGCGGAGCCGAACTGATTACCCTCTCTTGTTCGGATTTAGACAGATATTCCCTGGCAATCCGGCTTCTGGATGCATAATACGGGTAAGCAGTATACACATGCCGGACGAGCTCTCGCTGCGAAAGACGGCCAAAGTCATTCTTTAAAGACCACAGCGCATCTTTTTCGGTGCGGCTCAATCTGTCAACATGTCTCGTACTGCGCGGTACAAGACGCCATTTCTCGGTATCATGCAGAAAACCGGCGGCGGCGAGTTTCTGTTGATCGGCAGCGGCCTGAAAAGAATAACAGCCATACTGATAGGGGACGAACTCATATACCGCATCGTCATTCCGTTTGCAGTACAAAAAAAGCAATTTCTGCAAAGCGGTACGCGACAGTTCGCCCCCGAACTGCTCCAGCAAAGCCAAAAGAATCTTCTGCCGCCTGTACATGGTTATATAATAACAAAACGCTCACCGGATAAAAGCCGGAAAAACATCCCCCCGTTTTCCGCTTTCGCGGGCTGACCCTAGCGCCTTCAATCATTTTGAGTATATTTATGTGCGGCAAGATTCGGAAAACAGGAAATGAGTGTGATTTATGCAAGAACTTTCTGATCCTCTTGAACAGGCGAGGCCTGTTGCTGCAAGGCTTTCATCTCTGCTAGGTACTGAAC